>CAZJLS010000025.1:0-5004 GCA_964547125.1 uncultured Methanobacteriaceae archaeon
TCAAAACAAGAAAAAAAGAAAAATAAAAACAAAAAACCTTAACTTGATAGCAATGCTTAAAATATATAATTAATATTAGTCTGTTAAGTCTAGTGATGTTGATGTTAATGTGTTTTTTTCACATTTTGGACATTGTGGAGTTTCAATATCTAATTTTATTGTTTTGTTACAATTGGGACATTGAAATTCTTCGTAATTAAATCTTCCTACATCAAAATTTAGTTTATAAAAGTTTGAATCGAAATTACAGTATTTTATAAATATTTCTTCCACATCTTTAATTGTGAATGGATTGTTATCTGTATATTTAAGGCAATCATTAATTATTTCTTCGTTTGGTTTTTCTTTTATTAATTCGTTTATGTGTTTGCCTTGTTTTATGTCTTCATCTTTTGGAGCATATACTCTTATGTAATGGTTACATTGATTGCAGTATCCTTCATATATACTTCCTTGTAACATGTTAGGTTTTATTAATGAACTTGTAAGTTCTGTTAAAGGAACTTCATGAATCTTATTATTTTCACTATCAAAATAGAATATAAATGGTTCATCTTTTAAGTATTCGAAACCACAGTCATTACATGAATATTTAGTAAGTTTACCCAATATTAACACCTAGATTATAAATATTTTTTTATAGGAATATGTATTTTTTTATTTGAATTTAGGAAATAAATGGTGAAATTCATAAATTAAAATAATTGTGAACCTTAAAACAAAAAAAACAAAGTAAAATTACATTAATTTTCTGCTTTTCATGCATTTAATGACTGTTCAAGGTTTTTTAAAACAATACCTCTATTGAACCTAATGTTTACATCATCAGGATTGATTTTTAAAGCTTTATCATATACTTTTACTGCTTCTTCAAGTTTGCCTTGGAATTCTAATGTTATTGCTTTATTATGTAATGCTTCAACAGATTTAGGGTTTCTTATGAGTATTGTGTTGAAACAGTCTAATGCTTCATCAAAATCCCTTCTGATTTGAGCTTGAATACCTTTATCTAAAAGTACAGCTGGACTGTCTTTGTTAAATCTTATTTTTTCGCTTATAAAAACTCCGCATATTGCACATATTTCTTCAAGTATGCTCATCTCATTTTCACATTCAAAGCAAAAAATTGTCTCCATTTTAATTCCCATAAAAAAATTTTATAACCGTTCTAAAATATACGAATTGTTCTAATTCATACAAACTAAAGTTTTATTGAAAATAGTATATAAACTTATTGATTAAAAAAAATCCACTAAAAACACACAAAGAAAAAAAACAAGACTAACAAATAAAATAAAAATTAATAAAAAAAATAAAAAATAGAGTGCGGGAGACGGGACTTGAACCCGCGAAGGGACTAACCCAATAGGCCCTCAACCTATCGCCTTTGACCACTCGACCACCCCCGCATTATTAAATTAAAAATAATACAGTAATCAATATTTATGAAAATAATTATATATAAACTTAACTACTCCAATATTATTTCAACATCCAAGACCTCACCATTAGCCAAATCAGAAATAAGCCCCACATCCAAATCCCTTGCCGCTTTATCAGCACGAACCATCAAAGTCCTATCACAAACAAAAGTACTCTTACGACAAACAATATCACTAGGATGACAAAGAGTCAAACCATCATCACCCCACCCACAAATAGAATCAAAACCATTAACAGTCCTCAAATTAACAACAACACGAGTATCACAAGATTTAAGCTTAGATTTAAACTCCTCAGGAAAATCCAACATAGTCCTATCCATATCCAAACCAATAATACAATCACCACTCAAAGTCAAATCCTTATCAGTAGTAATTTCAAATGTAGACTTATGCCTACTTGTAACATTCTCATGACCATATGCCTGAATATTAAACTTAAAAACACACATAATATAATAATATAAAAAATACACTATATAATAATAATGAAAGGAACATACACACTAATAATAAACAAAAAAGAAAAAGAAACCATAAAAATAGGTGCACTAGGAAAAATAGAATTCAAAAAAGGCTACTACCTCTACACGGGATCAGCAATGAACAGCCTAATACCCCGACTAAAAAGACACCTATCAAAAAATAAAAAACTACACTGGCACATAGACTACCTACTAAAAAATGCAGAAATAGAAGAAATAATATTTACAGACTCACTAAAAAAAATAGAATGCCAAATTGCAGATAACATAAACACACTCGAAAATATTCCAAATTTCGGATGCAGCGACTGCCAATGCACCTCCCACCTACATTACACAAAAACAAAAAAAGAAGCCATAAAAAATGTTAAAAAAGCATATGAAAAATTAAATGTTCCAGTTTATGATTTAAACTACTTAAACAATATAAGTTAAACTATAAAACACTATTTTAGCGCCTATAAAAAAGTTAAAACCTAAATACAAATTATACAAAATCACATACACTCTTTTTAAACCTTCATAAACCTGCAACAAAATCATATATATATTAGATTCAGATACTTTAATATTGGAATTATATTTTTGTTGCATATACTCCTGTGCAAAAGATTCACTTACAAATTCAACACCCTCAAAATCACAAATCATATCTTCTTCCCCGTTTTGGATTTCGAAAATTTTTCTTGCAAGAACTCGCATACCCAAATCTTTAGAGAATTTATCTTTAATATTTACAACAGTAGTCATAATATCATTTTTTCCTTTTTTATTTTTAATTTTTCATATTAATTATCCATTTACTACTGTTCACACCCATTCAACATAACATTCTAAAGTAAACCTATATTTTTATATTTAATATTTTTTTACAAAACATTGAAACAATTATATTTATAACACAAACATAAATAAAACCTAATAGCTTGATGATAACCTAAAAATCCAATAATAAAACTAACAATAAACATAATTAAAGGAATAATCAAAGTATCCATAATATTTAAAGCATTTTTTTAAGATACACACTATCTGGATTCAACTTCAAAAGTATATAAGCCAACACAAACAATGTTAAATCCATAACAAAACCAATCCTTTATATTGATATCATTATAAATTTTCGATATATAATTTTATAAACTTTTTCCAAGCCCATATGCTTCTTTAGGATATTGTGAAAATTCTGTCATACTTACCGTTCCACACCCATATCCAAGAATTCTACCTTTATCTTCAAGATTAAGATATTTAATTAAAGTATTATAATGTGATTCTAATGCTTCAAATGTCCAATTTTCATTATTCCATGCAACGGTTAATAATGCAGATTTATAATGTTTGTTTTGTATAGTACTATTTCTTGAACAGAACCTGTCTATTAATGTTTTAAGTTGTGCAGACATTCCATAATAATATAATGGCGTTACAAATACAAGCATGTCTGAATTTAAGATTTGTTCTCTGAAAATAGTCATATCATCATTTAATATGCAAGGCCCTTCATATCCACAATTTATACATCCGGTACATGGTTGTATGTTTGAATTTGCTGCATCTATTTCTATTATTTCATGTCCTACTTCTTCAGCTCCTTTTATGAAGTTTTTTGCAAGTAAATTTGATGAGCCATTTATATTTGGACTTCCTTTTAATACTGCTATTTTCATTTTTTTTTTACCTCTTAAATTAATATTGTTTTAAACTTATTCATTTTTAGATTCTATATCTGTTGCTTCCAGTTTCATAATTACAGGTCTTAAACCATCATTACATGATACTATTGCAACACCAGGTTTTTTAATCCAATCAGAGTAATACCACTCGTCACTGACACCATGTGCTAATGCAAAAACATATTGATAAATGGCTTTCCATGCTTCATCACAGAACCCATCAGGTTTAGCATAATCTGCATAGTATACCTCTCCCTCATTCATTAAAGGACATATGCTTAAATTATCAACACCATATTCTTTGGCTAAATCTTTCTGTAGTGTAGTTTTTAATATTGTGATTTTAACTTTTTTCATAAACTTATTACTCTCTTTTAAAATGAAGATTTTCTTTATAGGTTTTCTTTATAAAATTCTTCTATTTTGTCAAAAGGTATAAGCTCTAAGTTGTCATATAAATCTGTATGAACTGCATTAGGTATTATTAATAATTCTTTATTATCCCCTTTAAGTTTTTCATATTCATCTTTACTAAAGTAACAAGAATGTGCATTTTCACCATGTATCATAAGCACTGCAGATTTTATTTCATCACTATATGTTAGTATTGGTTGGTTAATAAATGAAATACAACCTACAGTGTTCCATCCATCATTAGAGTTTAATGAACGTTTATGATATCCTCTTTCTGTTTTATAATATGCATGGTAATCTTTTACAAAGTCTGGTGCATCTTCTGGAAGTGGATCTACAACTCCTCCCATCCTTACATATTCTCCGTTTTTATAGTCTTCTGTTCTTTGATTGTTAATCATTGTTTTCATTTCATATCTTGCATCAGGGTTATCTGCTTCATCAAAGTACCCTTTTGCATTTATACGTGACATATTGTACATTGTTGAAGTTACTGTTGCTTTAACTCTTGTATCTAATATTGCAGTATTTAGTGCCATTCCTCCCCATCCACAGATTCCAAGTATCCCTATTTTTTCTGGATTAACTTCAGGATTTGTGATTAGGTAGTCAACTGCTGCTTGGAAGTCTTCTGTGTTTATATCTGGTGATGCCATGTATCTTGGTTCTCCCCCACTTTCACCAGTAAATGATGGGTCGAATGCTATTGTTAAGAATCCTTTTTCCGCTAGTTTTTGTGCATATAAACCTGAAGATTGTTCTTTCACTGCTCCAAATGGTCCACTTATTGCTATTGCAGGTAGGTTTCCATTGTGTTCTTTTGGTTCGTATTGGTCTGCAGCGAGTGTTATCCCATATCTGTTGTGGAATGTTATTTTTTTATGTTCTATATTTGGATTTTTTGGGAATACCTTATCCCATTCCTTTGTTAGTTTTAATTCTTGGTTTTTCATTTGTTTTATTCCTCAATTTATAATTTGTTTTATT
>CAZJLS010000025.1:5104-20062 GCA_964547125.1 uncultured Methanobacteriaceae archaeon
TTTTAATTCTTGGTTTTTCATTTGTTTTATTCCTCAATTTATAATTTGTTTTATTATTTTTCTGCATGAACATCAAATGCATTTATTAACATTTCACCCATACCTGGAGTGTTTGGATCATGCCTTCCTTTACCTGTGTCTAATGCTTTTATTTCATCTAATTCTTTATTTGTTAGTTTAAAGTCAAATATGTCCATATTTGATTTAATGCGTTCCTCATGAGTAGATTTTGGGAAAACTATGATTCCTTCTTGATTTTCAAATCGAAGGATTACTTGTCCATTATCTTTATCATATTTTTCAGCAATATTTGTTATTAGTGGATGATTTAATAAATCTTTATTTCCTTGTCCAAGTGGAGCCCATGCTTCAATTTTCACATTATCCTTTTTAAGAATATTTCTAAGCTCTTTTTGTTGGAAATATGGGTTGAATTCTACTTGATTAACAGAAGGTAATGTGTCAAATTCTGGCATGTATTTATTCCATATTTCAGGTGTCATATTACTAACACCTATGGATAGTATTTTACCTTCTTCTTTTGCTTCTCCTAATGCTTTCCATGCTTCGGTTACTTCCATATATGGTTGATGTAATAAATATAAATCTATATAATCTGTTTTGAGTTTTTTAAGAGATAAATCTATTGCTTTTTTAGCATCTTCATATTTATAGTCTTGTAACCATATTTTGCTTGTAATCCAAATGTCTTCACGAGGTGTATCTGCATCTTTTATTGCGTTTCCAACTTCTTCTTCGTTGAAATATGCTACTGCTGTGTCAATATGTTTTATACCATATTCTAATGCTTTACTAACTGCTTTGTAGGTAGTTCCATCGTTTGGTATTTGAAATGTTCCAAATCCCATTGCAGGGATTTTATTGCCATCGTTTAATTTAAAGTATTCCATAAGTTATAACTCCTTCATTATGTTTATTGTTTTTTTCTATGTCTTGTATTTTTGATGCATCTCCTTGTATACTGTCTAGGTTTGGGTTGTCTACTATTTTTTTGTGGTGTTTCTTGAGAATTGTGTTATTTGGTATTTGTTTGTTTTTATTAGTTTTTTGAGTGTTGCGTTTCCAAGTTTTCCTGTTGCTCCAAGTATTATGATTTTTTCTTTTGTCATTTTTTTTCAAGACTCATATTTTTTTATTGAATTTATTTTATATATAAATCTTTCCAAAGTAAAGTGTTATATTGTGAAAGAATATTAATATTAAAACAAACAAAAAAAATAAATGATAAAAATGACACTGCCAAAAGAATTCAACAAAGAAAACATAGAAAAAATAAGAATATACCACTTCGTAGAAGAACTAATAGGAAGCTATAAAACCCACATAGAAAAAACATATATAGACAATGAAATAAGCATAGTAGAATATGCATTCCTACTTAGAATAAAATTCATAGGAAAATGCAACCAAATAGACCTAGTAGAAATATTCCACATAAGCGAAGGATACACAGCAAAAATACTAAAAAAATTCGAAACACTAAACCTAATAGAAAGAAAAGAAGACCCAAACAACAGAAGAAAAAAAATAGTAACACTCACCCCAAAAGGAAACCAAAAAGTAGAAAAAATATTAAAAGCAACAGACACATGGGAAAAAAACGTGACAAAAACACTCAACAAAGAAGAAAAACAAACACTAAAAAAACTACTATACAAAACAGTAAAACAAACAGAAAAAATCTAAAAAAAATCCTACAAATTTAAAATTTTTATAAATAAAACATAAATAATATTTAACATCCCTTAAAAAAATAATATTATGAAATTTAAATATAAAGTGATTTTAATATTACTTGTATTGTTTTTAACTGTAGGTTATGTTAGTGCAGCTGAAAATGATACAAGTATAAACATAGAGGATGCCACTGTCATTGAAGGAAGTGGAGATAATTTCACTGGTACTTTTTTAGATGATAACAACAATCCTATTGTTGGTCATCATTTATTCATAAACCTTACAAGAAGTTCATCAGGTGCAAGTAAAACTTATGAGCTTGTTAGTGATTATAAAGGAGAGTTTCAAATACCTATATTTCTAGGAAAAGGAACTTACACAGCACAAGTAAGTTTCCCAGGAATAACTGTTGGAACAACCACTTACAATCCAAGTACTTCAGATAAGGTTAATATAAATGTTGTTGAAGCTATTGATGAACGCATCGAAACTGTAATTGATGTTAATGATTTTGAAGAAACCTATGGTGAAGGATTAAGCTTCACAGGAATCTTAAAAGAAGCAGAGGGTGTAGTTCTTAGTGGTCATCACGTAAACGTAAACTTATCTAGAAGTTCTGGTGCAAGTAAAAAATATGATGTTGTAACTGATTATACTGGAACTTTTAGCTTACCAATTAATTTAGCTGTTGGTAACTATTATGCTCTTGTAACTTATGATGGAACAAGCACATACCAACCATCATATAGTAACACTGTTAATATTATTGTTAAAAACAAAGAAACTAACAATACAAACTCAAGCTCTTATAATGTTGATATTTTAACCGAAAAATTATCTATTAATATGAGTAATTGGAATTATGATTCAAGTAATGATATTTATTATCAACTTGGACTTGTTTATTGTGTAGATCCTGCAACAACTACTTATGAATCTCTTGGAATTTATGTTCCAGGAGAATATATGAATGGTGTTGTAAATAGTAATGGAAAATACACATGTACTGTTAATAATGTAAATAGTGTTGGAAATTACACTGCAGATACTGCACCAATAGTAATACCTGTAAATACTGCAGGATATTCTGCACAAGCTGCTCCAACATCTTATAATAGTAATACTGTTAAAGTATACATAAATGAAGGTTTTATTTATGTATATCCAGGATGTAGAGGACGTGACAATGGAGCTGATTATAGTGGGGGAGCTCCATGGGGAGTTACTGATTTAAAAGCTGCTGTAACATATATTAAATTTAATAATGACACATTGCCTGGAGATGCTGGTAAAATATTCACCTTTGGACATAGTGGAGGAGGAGCACAAAGTAGTTTAATGGGTGCAACAGGAGATAGTGACTTATACACACCATATCTTGAATCCATAGGAGCTGCATTAGTTGATAAAAATGGAAATGCGATATCTGATAGTGTATTAGGAGTTATGGCATGGTGCCCAATTACAAGTTTAGATTATGCTGATGAAGCATATGAATGGAATATGGGACAATATGCAACAACTAACACACGTGCTAGTACTACATGGACATCAGCATTATCTGATGATTTAGCAACCGAATATGGTGAATATATTAATCAGTTAGGTTTAAAAGATCCGAATGGAAATACTTTAACATTAACTGAAACAACAGATGGAATTTATACTGCAGGTTCATATTATGATTATATTTTAAGTGTTATTGAAGATTCCTTAAATAAATTCTTAAATGATACAATCTTCCCATACACTCCATCAAGTAGTGGTGGTGGACCGGGTGGAGATGTACCTAGTGGACCTCCAAGCTTTAATGCATTATTTGCTAGTTCAAGTACAACATATAATACTGCAGAAGAGTATATAAACAGTTTGAATAGTGATGAGCAATGGATTAATT
Source organism: uncultured Methanobacteriaceae archaeon (assembly GCA_964547125.1). Taxonomy (GTDB): domain Archaea; phylum Methanobacteriota; class Methanobacteria; order Methanobacteriales; family Methanobacteriaceae; genus Methanobrevibacter_A. The sequence continues at coordinate 8,700 of CAZJLS010000025.1, forward strand.
ATAATAGTGCAACAAATACAGTTAAAATTACAAGTATTGAATCATTTGTAAATCATTGTAAGTCTGCTACTAAATCTGTTGGTGCATTTGATGATTTAAGTCGAAGTCAGGCAGAAAATAATCTATTTGGAAATGATGCATCTAATTATTTACATTTTGATTCTGTGATGGCTGATTTATTAATTACAAATGCTGATGTATATGCTAGTTATAGTGATTATAATAGTCAGTATGCTTCTGATTATGCAAGTGATTTGACTTTGTTGGATAGTTTAAATAATAGTATTCAGTATCGTGTGAATATGTATAATCCAATGTATTATTTATGTGATTATTATGATGGATATAATACATCTAATCTTGCTAAATATTGGAGAATACATTCTGGAATTACTCAGGGAGATACTGCTTTAACTGTTGAAACAAATCTTTATTTAGCATTATTACAATCTAATAGTGTTGAAAGTGTTGAATTTGAAACTGTTTGGAATCAGGGACATACTGAGGCAGAACGTACGGGTAGTGCAAGTACAAACTTTATTAATTGGGTTAATGAGTGTTTAGCTTAAACTCAATATTCTTTTTTTCTTTTTTTTTATATTTTTTTATGTTTTTATGTATTGTTTAAAGAATTGTTCAAATTTTTCATCATCTAATGGTTCTGGTGTGGTGTATTCTGTGTTGTTTATTATATTGTCTGCTAATTGGTAGTATTCTTTTGCTTCTTTGCTTTCTGGATATTTTTCTATTACTGTTTTTGCATTTAGTTCGCTTTCTTGTATTAGGTTGCTTCTGTTTATTTCGCCGATTATTTTTGTGTTTATTTTTTGTGCGAATTTTGTTACTATTTCTGTTTCGTTTTCTGTGTTTCTATGATTTAGTATTATTCCTGCTAGTTTTCCTTTGAGTTTTTTTATTCCTTTGCAGATGTTGTTTGCTGCATATAGTGACATGTATTCTCCTGATGATACTATGAATACTTCTTCTGCGTAGTCTTCTCGTAGTGGTACTGAGAATCCTCCACATACTACGTCTCCTAGGACGTCGTAGAATATTATGTCTGTGTTTTCATCGTTTAGTGCGTTTAGTTCTTCTAGTTGTTTCATTGCAACTATTACTCCTCTTCCTGCGCATCCTACTCCTGGTTCTGGTCCTCCACTTTCTACGCATTGTATGTTGTTGTATCCTTTGAATATTAGGTCTTCTATTTGTGGTTTTTTATTGTGTTTTATAGTGTTTATTATTGTTGGTATTCTTTTTCCGTAGAGTGTTCTGGTGGTGTCTGCTTTTGGGTCGCATCCTATTACCATTACTTTTTTGTTTTTGTTGCTGTATGCTGCTGAGATGTTTGCTACTGTTGTGGATTTTCCTATTCCACCTTTTCCATATATTGCTATTCTTTTCATATTTTTTATTCTCTTTTTATTAGTTTGTATATGTGGTCGCTTTCTCTTAGTTTTTCGTTTATTTGTATTGCGACGTTTGTTCCCTTTTGGGCTTTTTCTATTGGTTTTTTATCTATTTGCATTGATTTTATTTTGTGTGTTATTGATCCTGTTGTTGGTCCTTGTATCATTATTGTGTCGTTTAGTTTTATTTCGTCCCATATTTTGATTTCTGCTACTTGTACTTTGTTGTAGTAGTTTACTACTTGCCCAATGTCTTTTTTTATGTATTTTGATTGGTTGTCTTGGCTTTTTTCGTGGGGTGTGTTGAAGTAGAATCCTGTGTCGAATCCTCGGTTGAATACTTTGTTTAATTCGTCCATCCATTCTTTTTTATATGTGTAGTTTCCGTTTTCCCAGTCGTTTATTGCTTGTCTGTATATTTTTGTTGCTGTTGCTACGTAATCTGGTGATCTTCCTCTTCCTTCTATTTTGAATGAATCTACTTTGGTTTCCATTAGTTCGGGTATGTGTTCTATTAGTGCTAAGTCTTTTGGTGAGAAGAAGTTTGTGTGGTATGTGTCGTCATATGATTCGCTTATTATAAATGATTCGTCTTTGCATTCTGTTTGGTTTTGTACTTGAGATTTTTTGTTTCCTTCATAGGTTAGTTTCCATTCTTTCCTACATGGTTGTAGGCAGTCTCCACAGTTTGCGCTTCTTCCGTATAGTCCTGCACTTAAGAAGCATCTTCCACTTATTGCCATGCACATTGCACCATGTATGAATATTTCTGTTTCTATTGGTGATTTTTGTGCTATGTTTTTTACTTCGTTTAGGTTTAATTCTCTTGAGAGTATTGCTCTTTTTACTCCTAATTCGTTTAGTATTTTTAGTGTTTCTATATTAGTGGTGTTTTCTTGTACACTCATATGTGCTTCTAGGTTGTTTTCTGTTACATGGTGTATTAATCCTAAATCTGATAGTATTATTCCATCTACACCATATGATTTTAGTATTGGTAATTGTTTTTTTACTTGTTCTATGTCTTTATCTTTGAGTATGGTGTTTGTGCATACGTATAGTTTGCTGTTGTATTCTTTTACTAGTTTTACAGCTTTTTCTACTTCTTCTATTTTAAAATTAGTGGTGTTTGCTCGCATATTGAATTTGTTTTTAAGTCCAATATATATTGAGTCTGCTCCGTTTTTTAGTGCTGCGGATAGGCTTGTGAAGTTTCCTGCTGGGGCTAGTAGTTCCACCATATTTTTTTAAGACCTTGAAGTGTTTTTTTTTAGAATTTATAGTATGATTCTGCTGTTGCAGTATCTGGTATACATGTTGGGTATTCTTCGGTTATGCATCCTAAACATAGTGTGTTTCTTGGGAATCCTATTGCTTCTATTAGATTATCTACACTTAGGTATCCTAATGTTTCTGCACCTATTTGTTCTCTTATTTCTTCAACAGTTTTGTTTGCTGCCATTAATTCTTTTTTGGTTGCCATTGCAACTCCATAGTAACATGGACTTATTACTGGTGGGCATCCTATCATTAGGTGTACTTCTTTTGCTCCAGATTCTTTTAATACTCTTATTAGTGATGCTGAAGTTGTTCCTCTTACTATACTATCATCTATTAATACTATTTTTTTACCTTCTAATTCACATTTTAGTGGATTGTTTTTTAGTTTTACTGCCATTTCACGTTCTTCTTGTGTTGGCATGATGAATGTTCTTCCAACATAACGGTTTTTTATTAATCCTTCACCGTAAGGTATTCCTGATGCTCTGGAGTATCCTATTGCTGCAGGTATACTTGAGTCTGGTACTGGCATTACTATATCTGCATCTATTGGGTATTCTTCATATAATTTTGTTCCTATGTTTTTACGTACTTCGTATACTGTTTTACCATCTATTATACTGTCTGGTCTTGCGAAGTAAACATATTCAAACATACATCTTGCTAGGTCGTATTCTCCTGCAACTTTTAGTTTGTGGTTTTTCATTTCTCCATCTTTGAAGTAAATTACTTCGCCAGGTTCAACATCTCTTATTAATTCTGCATTCATTACATCTAATGCAACTGTTTCGGATGCTGCTATGTACATATCCTCTTTTTTACCTATTATTAATGGTTTTATTCCTCGTGGGTCTCTAATGACATATAATTCATCATTGATTAAGAGTGTTAATGAGTATGATCCTACTAGTTCTTTACATACATTTTCTAATGCATCTATTAGGTTGTTTGTTTTTGCATATTCTCTTTTTATTATGTAGCATAATACTTCTGAGTCTGAGTCTGAATCTGATTTGAATTTATATCCTTCTTCAGATAATTCTTTTCTTATTCTGTATGAGTTTACAATATCTCCATTGTGTGCTACTGCCATAAATCCATCGTCAAATTCTGTTACGAATGGTTGGCAGTTTTCTATTTTTGATTGACCTGTTGTTGAATATCTTACATGACCAATCCCTACAGTTCCGCTTAGTTTGTTTAGTTCATTATGATCAAAAACATCTGTTAAAAGACCCATACCACAATGGATATTTAAACCAAAGTTTTGATTGTATGTTGCAATTCCTGCTGATTCTTGTCCCCTATGTTGTAAGGCATATAATCCATAATATATTAAAGAAGAGACATCATCTTTTTTCTTTGTTGAGTATATTCCAACAATTCCACATTTATCCTTCAATTTATATATCTCCAAAAAAATAAGGTAAAAAAGTTTTTTTTATAACTATAATGTTTATATTTTTGCTAATTTTATAATAATAAGTTTTTTTATTGTTAGTCATCCCATATATTTGGTAATGTGTTAAATGTTTCTGTGTTGTTTTCTTGGTAATCTGAGTTTTGATTTTGGGTGTTGTTTAGATTTGTTTTTAAATCTGGGTTTTCACCTACAAATATTAGTGTTGTTCTTATTATTTTTAACCAGTCTATTGCTTCTTCTTTTGTTTTTGCTGCTATGTAATTTTGGCCTATTAGTATGTTTTCTGGTTGGAATTGGTTTGTTATTTCTAGTGTTTCTTCGTATTTTGTGAATATTTCGTCGAATGTTTCTTCCCATAATGCTTTTAAGTGGAATGATTCTAATAGGTTTTTGGATCGTATGTCTGAGAATCTTGCTTTAAAGTCACTGTATTCTGATTTTATATTGTCTAAGTTTCTGTTTAGGTTGTTTATTTCTTCTTTTAGTTTTATGTTTTCTTCGGTTATTATTTTTGCTTGGTTTATTACTGTGTCGTTTTCTTTTGTTATTTGTTCGTTGTTGTTTTCTAGGTTGTGGTAGTCTTTTTTAAGGAAGTATAATTGTTTTTGTATTTGGTTTATGTCTGCGTGGCTTAGCATGGATGTTAGTGATGCTCGTATTATGCTTTTTTGTATTTCTTCTTCGACTTGGCTTGTTTCTGTGAATATTGATCCTCCGTTGTTTGAGAATATTAAGTATTCTACATAGTTGTAGTCTGTTTTTAGTTCTTTGTAGTATTGTATGAATCGTTCTTTTCCTTCTGTTGTTAGTTCTGTAGTTATTAGTATTAAATCTGAGTCTATTGTTGCGTTTTTTATGAATTCTAAATCGTTGTTTGGTATTATTGATGATATATTCATGTTGTAGTTTTGTTTTAAGTCCATGTTGTCTATTGCTTTTATGAGTATTTCTGCGGATTTTAGGTTTTGAACTACTATTTGAACATCTAGGAGGTTGTCTGCATAGTCGTTTGTTTTTGGTTCTTCTATGATTTCTTCCTCTTCTGGAGTTCTTATTAGTTCTTCAAGATTTATGTTGTCGTCTTCCATTTTTATTGTAACTCCGTTTTATTTAATTTTTGATGCCATTTCCATGCGGTTTCTACTATTTGTTCTAGTTTTGGATATTTTGGTTTCCATTTTAGTTCTTCTTTTATTTTTGTTGAGTCTGCGACTAGTCTTGCTGGGTCTCCTTCTCGTCTGGATTCTATTAGTGTTGGTATTGGTGCTTTTGTTACTTTTTTACATGTTTCTATTACTTCTTTTACACTGAATCCTTCGCCGTTACCTAGGTTGTATATTTTTGATTCGTTGTTTTCTTCTAGGTATTTGTATGCTAAAAGGTGTGCTTGTGCTAAGTCACATACGTGTATGTAGTCTCTTATGCATGTTCCGTCTGGTGTGTCGTAGTCGTCTCCGAATATTGATATTGTTGTTCTTTTTCCTATTGCTGTATCTAGTACGAGTGGTATTAAGTGTGTTTCTGGTTGGTGGTTTTCTCCTATTTGTGTTTCTGGGTCTGCTCCTGCTGCGTTGAAGTATCTTAGTGATGTGTATTTTATGTTTGCTTCGTCTGCTTCTCTTTTTAGCATTTTTTCTACTAGTAGTTTGGATTGGCCGTATGGGTTTATTGGTTTTAGTGGTGTGTTTTCTTTTATTGGTATTGTTTCTGGTATTCCGTATAGTGCTGCTGTTGAGGAGAAGATGAATTTATCTACTTTGTTTTCTTTCATTACTCTTATGAGGTTTAGTGTGTTTTGGTAGTTGTTTTTTAGATACATTACTGGGTTTTTCACACTTTCTGCTACGCTTATGAATGCTGCACAGTGTATTACTCCTTCTATGTCGTTTTGTTGGAAGATTTTTGTTAGTGTTTTGTAGTCTTTTAAATCTGCTTCTTCAAAAAATCCCCATTGTATGGCTTCTTCGTATCCGTTTATTAAGTTGTCTACGATTAGTGTTTCGTATCCTGCTTTGTTCATTGTTTTGTTTATGTGTGAGCCTATGTATCCTGCTCCTCCAGTAATGAGTATCATATTTTTTTTTATTCTCCTATTATTGTTTTTTTATGAAAAAATAGAAATTTAGCTAAATTTTTAATATGTGAATTATTGAATTAATGGTTAATTAAAAATAAAAGTTATATCATAACTATTGTTTAAAATGATTGTTATTTTTATTTAATTGATTTGTAAATAAAAATTAGATTAAAAATAATCTATATACATTGAAAAATAGAAAAAAATAAAGTTAGATAATTAATTTACCTAACTTAAGAGCTGCTTTAGGTGAAGCCTTAATAAGATTCTTAACTAACTCAAGAGTGTTCAATTTATCAAATTCAACATCCTGGAAACCTTTAGCAATCTTATTTAACTCATCATCATTTAAAGTTAACATATAATCTTGAACTTTAGAGTACAAACGATCATCTTCACCAAGTTCATCATCAACAAGTTTATCATACTCTTTCAAACGTTTAGCAGATAAATCTCCTTCTTTAATAGCTTTTGCTGCTACTTGACCTGCAAACATACCAGAACACATACCACTACTAATTCCACCACCAGTTAAAGGATTAACTGTTCCTGCAGCATCACCAACAATAAGAATATTATCTCCAGAAATTGTTTTATGTATACCAGATACAGGATCTCCACCAACATTCATTTCAACTGCTTCAGCATCTTTTAAATATGGGCAAGTTGCAACAAACTCATCCAAATATTCTAAAGCTGTTTTTTCAGCCATATCAGGAATAACTGCTAAACCAACATTTGCAATATCTCCTTCTTTAGGGAAAATCCAAACATATCCACCAGGGGAAACACTTCCAAAGTAGAATTCAAGAACATCAGTATTTGGTATTTTAACATTACACATTTCGTATTGTACACCAGATTCCATATGTTTAACTTTTGTTGAGGAATTTTTAAGTCCTGCCCATCTACTTATATGGGATTCAGGTCCATCTGCAGCAATTAATATTTTAGATTTTATTTCAAATTCTTCACCCATTCTTACACAAGATACTATAAATTGACCATCATCATCACGTCTTACACCTGTAGCTAATGTTTTAATATATATTTTAGCTCCAGCACGTGCTGCATCCATTGCCATATATTTATCGAATACTTTACGTTCTAAAATATATCCTTCTGCTACTTCATGGAGTTTATCATCAGTTAACCAGACAGATGTTCCATCAGGTGATACTAAACGTATACCTGTGATTTTACGAGTTGCCCATCTTGGGTTTAGTTCAACACCAACTCTTTCAAGTCCATGTGCACTTACCCCTTCTGCACATCTTTTTGGTGAACCTATTGCTTCTTTTTTATCAATTAATATTACATCTAAATCTTCTTGTGCTGCAAATCTTGCTGCTGTTGAACCTGCTGGTCCTGAACCTACTACTAATACATCAGTTTCAATCATAACAATTTATCTCCCTTAAGAATTTATTCTTTTTCAATTGCATTAATTGGACAAGCATCTACACATGTTGTACAATTCTTTGCACATTCTTCCTCATTAAATATTACATCTGCTTCTTTAACTATGATTAAATTTTTAGGACATACTCCAGCACATTCACCACAGTATGAACACCAGTCTTTAAGTATCATGAAAAAATCTAAACTCCTCTCAAATTCTTTTTTATTTTTTTTTAAATGAAAAATTATAATTAAATATCGTTTGGAACTCTTAAATGTTCGGCTAATGGTTTTATTCTAGCTGGTGTTCCTATAGCTAAATAATATGGTGGAACACTACGAGTTACAATAGCTCCAGCTGCTACCATTGCTCCTTCACCAATTTCAGTATTTGATAAAAAGGTTGTGTTTGCTCCAACAGATGCTCCTTTACGTATACGAGGTCCTTTCAATTTATAACCAACACGTATTGGATATCGGTCATTTGTAAAACAAGCACAAGGTCCTATAAATACATTATCTTCAATAATAGTATTTCTAGGAATGTATACATTAGATTGTATACTTACATTATTACCAATAGTACATTCCCCTTCTATTAATGTATTAGTACCAATAAGCACATTATCCCCAATAGTTGTACGTTCACGGATAACTGCATTATGCCCTGTTTTAAAATTATCTCCAATAGTTACATCATTATAAATTATAGTATTAGAACGTATTATTGGATTTATTCCTATAACAGGACTTTTACTGAAACGTTTATAATTAACACCGAGCTGAATATTGTTTTTTAATAATATAGGATTATCAGCATTAATCACATTTTCCTCTTTTCTTCCGAAAAAACTTGGCATAACAGCATCTCCATTAATTTGTACTATAAAAAAATTTTTATTTTATTAGTTTATAATATAATTATTTAACTTTATTATAGTATTTAAAACTAATTACAAAAAAGGAATATGTTTTTATGAAAATAGAACTTGACTCAATTGGTACAATCTACAGTGAATTTGAAAACATTGGGGGCATGCCAATACAACCAACTGGTGCTAAAGGAATTAAAGGAAAAATTGTACTAAAAAAGAAATATCAAAAAGGTTTAAAAGATTTAGAAAAATTTTCACATATTAACTTAATATATTTACTCCACAAAGTAGAAGGTTATAATTTAGAAGTAAAACCTTTTATGGATAATAATACTCATGGAATCTTTGCAACAAGATCTCCAAAACGACCTAATCCTATTGGTTCATCAGTTGTTAAATTAGAGAAAATAGAAGAAAATGTTTTACACATTTCTAATATTGATATACTTAATAAAACACCTTTAATTGATATTAAACCTTATGTTCCCCAATTATATGAGGATACTATTGATGAATTGAGGATAGGTTGGTTTGAAAACAATTATAATAAGGCAAAATATCAAAAATCAGATGATAGATTCAAATAAAATAAAAAAAAATAGTAATTATGAATAAAATATTCTTTATTCATAATTTTTTGGTCTTACTTGGAAGAAGCTTAATGGGTGTTTGCATACTGGACATACTTTTGGAGCTTCTTTTCCAACGAAGATATGGCCACAGTTTATACATTGCCATTCTTGTTCTTCTTCTTTTTTAAATACTTTATCTTCTTTTAAGTTTTCTAAGAGTTTTCTGTATCTTTCTTCGTGTTCTTTTTCTATTTCTGCTACTGCTCTGAATTTGAATGCAAGTTCATCAAATCCTTCTTCTTCAGCAACTTCTGCGAATTCTTTATACATTTCTGTCCATTCATAGTGTTCTCCTGCTGCTGCATCTAGAAGGTTTGTTTCAGTATCTGGTACTTCTCCTTCATGTAAATATTTGAACCATATTTTTGCATGTTCTTTTTCATTATGTGCTGTTTCTTCAAATATTTTTTGGAATTGTACAAAACCGTCTTTTTTAGCTTGGCTTGCATAGTATGTGTATTTGTTTCTTGCTTGTGATTCTCCGGCAAATGCCGTTTCTAGATTTTTTTCGGTTTTTGTTCCTTTTAGTTTTTTATAATCCATAATTTTCTATTCTCCACAAAATAGTTTTCTTATCAAATATCTATACTAATTTTTAGTTTAAGTATTTTTATATTATAAAAAATGAGGAAAGTTCTGCTATTAATCTTGTTGTATAAATAAAGTTTGGATAATTTTTATATACTAAATTAATTTCTTTATAAAAAAAATAAATAATTTATACCAAGCCTAAAAAATATAAAATTAAAAGATTGTTCTGGTAAAAAAAATGAAAAAACTCATTATCATACTAATTATAATATTAATAGCACTTTCTTCAATTGCTATTATAAAAGGATTAATACTAACAGATACTGAAAATAACATATTTGAAAACAAAGGCAACGTATCTATCACTGTAACAGGAGATATAATGTTTGGACGTAAAATGCCTGGAGTTTTAAACACAGATGAAAGTCCATTCCGTTATGTTTCAAATGTTACTGGAACCTCAGATATTTTACTTGTTAATTTTGAAAATCCTGCAACAACAAGTGGCATTGCATATAAAGGAGATGTTCCTCTAAAATGCAGTCCAAACTATGTCCCCTTAGTTAAAGGTGCGAATATTACAGTATGTGCCCTAGCTAATAACCATATGTTTGATTATGGAGAAATCGGATTAAATGACACAATTAATGTTTTAGACAGCGAAGGCATATTCCATATTGGTGCTGGTTCAAATATTAATGATGCTTCTAAACCTGTTGTTATTAATTCTAGTGGGCGAACCATTACTATTTTAAATTATATGGATTCTAGTAATTTTGCAGAATACGGACAAGATGTTATGCCAATGGCTGGAGAAAATAATTCAGGTTACTGTGCATATTCAGAATCTTTAATGAGACAACAAATAAGTGAAGCTAGAAATAATGGTTCAGATTTTGTTATTGTATTCTTCCATTATGGTAATGAATATAGTAGATCACCTAATGAAGCACAAGTTAATATGTCACATGCTAGTATTGATGCTGGTGCAGATATTGTTTTAGGTGCACATGCACATGTAACACAAGGCATTGAAATGTATAAAGATAAACCTATCTTTTATAATCTTGGTAATTTCATTTTTGACCAAAGTAATCCTAATACTCACAGAGCATACATGGTTAATATTGAATTAGTTAATAATACTGCTGAAGTTACTGTTTATCCAGTAAATATTATTAATTATCTTCCACATTTCATGAGTCCAAGTGAAGGTACTAATCTTTTAAATGAATTAAATCCACAATGTCCAAATATGACAATTACAGAAAATGGTACTGGAAAATTATACTACACACTTTAAATGCCCAAAGCAAAAAAAAGAGGATATAAAAGTTATCTTAACTTTTATTAATAATTAAACTAGTATCATTGAGACCTAAAACCTTAGTACATTTCAAAGCATCGCCTAAAGATAAATCTTTTTCAATATTTTCTAAAATATCAGATTTGCCTTCATCTTTAACATCTATAGCAATCTTATCCTCATCATCAATAATAACAATTTCAACTACTATATTTTCATCATTAGAATCATAAATATTATTAAATACTTTATCTAAAGCTGTGCAATATTTTTTATTAACATTTAAATCATTTAAATAATTGAATAATTTAGTTTTATTTTCATCATCCTTGCTTTTCAAAATATAATTTTGAGTTTTTGGGATTAAATCTTTTTTATAGTTAATTACCTAACTTTTTTTAATGATTTTATATAAGAAATTTTTCCTT
>CAZJLS010000026.1:0-19475 GCA_964547125.1 uncultured Methanobacteriaceae archaeon
TAAAAAACAAAATTCAAAAAAATATATAAAATGCCGTAACAACTTTACATTATCCCTAAAAAATAAAAAAACAAACAAAATTCAATTATAAAAAATAAATAAAATAAACAAAATAAAATATATAGTACTAAAATTAAAGGTGATTGATTTGGAAAATTTTGGTGAATGGTATTTAGATATTTTAGAAAAAGCAGATTTAATAGACTCAAGATACCCAGTCAAAGGATTAACAGTAATAAGACCATACGGTTATCAAATTAGAAAACAAACTCTAGAAATATATACAAAATTGCTCGAAAAAGAACACGAAGAAGTATTATTTCCAACACTAATTCCAGAATCCGAACTTGCAAAAGAAGGAAAACACGTAAAAGGATTCGAGGATGAAGTATATTGGGTAACACACGGAGGAAAAACACCTCTAAATGAAAAATTAGCACTAAGACCAACAAGTGAAAGTGCATTGTATCCAATGTTTAGCCTATGGGTAAGATCACACATAGATTTACCAATGAAATACTTCCAAGTAGTAAACACATTCAGATACGAAACAAAACACACAAGACCAATAATACGAGTAAGAGAAATACAAACTTTTGCAGAAGCACACACAATACACTCAACAAAAAAAGAAGCTAATGAACAAGTAAAAACAGGAATACAACTATACAAAGACCTATTTGACAATATGGGAATACCATACACTATATCAAAAAGACCAGATTGGGACAAATTCCCCGGCGCAGACTACACAATGGCAATGGACGTACTAATGCCAAGTGGAAGAACACTACAAATAGGAACCATACACAACCTAGGTCAAACATTCGCAAAAACTTATGACATAATATTTGAAAATAAAGAAGGAAATCACGAACACGCATACCAAACATGTTATGGGTTAAGTGGAAGAATATTAGCCGCACTAATAGGAATACATGGGGATGAAAAAGGATTAAAACTACCACCATCAATAGCACCAAACCAAATCACCTTAATACCAATACTATTCAAAAAAGGAAAAGAAGAAGTATTAAATAAATGTAATCAAATAAAAGAACAATTAGAAAACTCAAATATAAGAACAAACATAGATACAAGGGATATAAGACCCGGTAAAAAATTCTTTGATTGGGAAATAAAAGGGACACCTTTAAGACTAGAACTAGGACCAAGAGATTTAGAAAACAACAAAGTAGTACTAGTAAGAAGAGACACACTAGAAAAAATAGAATTACAAATAGATGATAACCTAACAACTAACATAGAAAATATATTAAAAGATATAACAAAAACACTAAAAGAAAATGCATGGAAAACATTTGAAGAAAACATAAAAACAGCAAACACCCTAAATGAAATAACACAACTAATTGATGAAAAAAATATGGTGAAATTTAATTGGTGTGGGGACGAACAATGTGGTAAAGAAATAGAAGAAGAAACCAACATAGATTTACTAGGGATCAATAATGATACAGAAGACGAAAACACTACATGCATACACTGTGGAAAACCAGCAAAACACATTGCATTAATAGCAAAATCTTATTAAAAAAATAGGAAGTGAAGAATTGGATAAAATATATGCAATTATACCAGTAAGTAAATTTTCAGATGCAAAAACAAGATTATCACCATTTTTGTCCACAATAGAACGAGAAGAACTACTAAAAGCAATGCTAGAAGATGTAACTAAAACACTAAAAAAACTTGTAGACAAAATCATAATCATAAGTAAAGACCAAGAAGTTCTAGAATATGCTAAAAAATTAAAAGTAGAAACATTAATTGAAGAAGAAGAAAACAACACATTAAACAAAGCACTAACACAAGCAATGAATTATTGTAGAGGAAAAACAAAAAAAGTACTTATAATTCCATCTGATGTTCCTTTAATAAGCAAAACAAATATAAAAATCATTATAAAACAAGCACAAAAATTGGACTTTTTAATAATACCTTCTAAAGGGGGAGGAACCAATGCAATCATAACAAAACCACTGGGAATCGAGATGAAATTTGGAGATTGCAGCTTTAAAAAACACATAGAAAATGCAGAAGACAAAGGTTACTCTCCACTAGTTCATGACTCATTCTATATGGCATTGGATGTGAACACAACAGAAGACCTTGGTGAAATATTAATTCATGGAAAAAACACAAAAACAAAAGAATATCTAGAATCAATAGGAATTACAGTTAAAAGCATACATGGTCCAGAAAGATTAGAAGTAACAAGAAAAGAAGAATAAAAATGATAGGTTTAACAATAGCTGGATTTGACCCATCTGGGGGAGCAGGCATACTAACAGATGTTAAAACATTACATGCATACAACATACATCCCATAGCTGCAATAACAACACTAACAGCACAAAGCCCAAAAAAAGTCTACGGAATACAAGCAATAGAAACAGAGTTCATAGAAAAACAAATAGACAGTGCTTTAAAAGAATATAATGTCAAATATGCAAAAACAGGATTGCTCTATTCAAAAGACATTATTAAATTAGTAGCAGAAAAAACAAAGGAATACAATCTAAAACTTATTGTAGATCCTGTTATGATTGCAAGTTCAGGAGACTCATTAAGCAAAAACAAAACATCACATTACTTAAAAAAATATTTACTCCCTAACTCATTTATAACAACACCAAATCTACATGAAGCAGAACAACTATCAAATACAAAAATAAACACAATAGATGATGCAAAAGAAGCAGCAATAAAAATAGGTGAATATTGTAATGTTATAATAACTGGCGGTCATCTAAAGGGTAATAATGTAATATTTAATGGAGAAACACAAATTTTAAAAACAGAATTAATAAAAACAGAAAACTTACATGGTACTGGATGCACATTTTCTGCAGCATTACTTGCAAACCTAATAAAAAATGAAAATAAAGAATTAATAGAAAATATTGATAATGCTTTAAATTTCACATATAATTCCATTAAAAACGGAAGATATGGTACATTAAATCCTAGAATCTACTAAAATATTTTTCTATCCGATAACTCGAAGATTAGGTAAACTTAATTTTGGAAGTATAAATGGACCATACTGTTTAACTTCAGATTCAATCCCTTCACATTCTTTAAGTATACTATAAACATTACCTGAAATCATAGCTTTTCTTATAGGATTTTCACTCTCACCATTTTTAATAGTAAAACCATTACTGACTTCTAGAGAAAAATCACCAGTAATTGGATTAGCAGTATGGGCACCTAATACATTAGTAACAAGAACACCATCATCCACTTCATCCATATCTCTTTTAGAATCAAAGTCAAAAATCAAATTTGAATAACTAATATTTGGTGTTGAGTAAAATCTTCTAAAACCATTCCCAGTACTTTCTTTATTGGCTTTATTTCCATTATAAATATCATAAATAAAACCTTCAAGAATACCATTATTGACTAAACTAGTTCTTTGAGAAGCTGTTCCTTCACTATCAAATTTACAACTATTAAGACCACCATCATAAGTTCCATCATCATAAATAGATAATTCTTCACTTACAATGCTTTCACCAACTTTATCTTTAAGTATGGATCTTCCTCTCTCAACATTATCTCCAGAAAAACCATTCATGAATGTTGATAATATTCCAATGCCTGCATGATAATCTAATACAACATTAGTATCTTTAGTGTCAATTTTAACTCCACCTATAGATTCTTTTGCAAGTTTTGTTACATCTTGTGCTAATTTTTCACCATCTAATTTACCATATTCTCTTGAAGATATTACATCATATGCACTAGATAATTCTCCATCTTTAGTTGCATTAACTGCAATATATGCTCCAAATGAAGTGCTTTTATCTTTAACATCAACGCCATTGGAATTAATAATCATTTCTTCATCATAACTTTTAGAAAACTCCCCACTAGTAGGACTACAACCATTATCATTTACAGTATCTATAATATTTTTCATAAATGATGTGATTTCATCTAAATCTAAATCTTTGTTTTTATTATCTATATTTTCTTTAACTTTAGGATATTTTGTTTTTTCAGCAAAAGAAAAGTTTTTATCTGCTTGATTTAATTTAGCATTTGAATATGCTTTTTTAGCAGTATTTTCTATTTGATTTATATTGGAAGTATATGCAAAGCCCATTTTATTTTCATATAATACTCTTATTCCTAATCCTAATTCTATTTCTTCTTTTGCAAAGCTTAAATCATTATTTTCAGAATTTAATTCTAATATTTGGCTTTGGTTTAAATAGATTTCATATTCATCAGTATATTTTTTAACATACTTTTCTGCTTCTTTTATTATGTCTTCTAACATAGATTAACACAACTTTTAATATTTTATTATATTTTTATAAATTTGTTAATGGCTTCTTTAACTCCAGCACCGTAGGGTTGACTGCATACATAATCTGCTTTTTCTTTAAGTTCGTCAGTTGCATTTGCAACTGCTATTTTTAATCCCACATAATCAAGGAATGGTAAATCATTTTCACTATCTCCTATCCCTATAATTTCATCTAAAGATATATTCATTAAATCTGCTAATTTTCCAAGTGTTTTTCCTTTATTAACATTTTTATCGGATAGGTGGAGTGCAAAACCACTGTCATATACAGTTACATTCCAATCTTTTAATATGTCACGTATTTTATTAGGGTTCATAGTGCGATAAAAAGCTATTTCGGATAATCTACAATAACTGTCTTCTACAGGAATTAATGTGTCATCTTTTAAATTTTCTTTTAAATATTCGTATGATTTTTTAATATAATCATAATTAGATAAGACGATGGTTTCATTATTTTTATATCCTTCTTTAAACATAATTCCTCCATTTTCACCAACAACACCTCCTGTTGTTCCAATGGAGGTAGATAATGCATATGTATATGAAGCAGTATTTCCAGTCACTAATATTACTGGAATATTATTGTTTTCTAGTTTTCGTAATGTTTGGATTGCTTCAATACATAGTAGTCTATTTGAATCAGTTAAAGTCCCATCAATATCTACTGCAACAGCTTTTATATCATTCATTTTATAATAATTCCTTTATTATTTTTATTTTGTTGGGGTGTAACGATGAGCAATATTACATGTTCCTTCTTTACTAACCATACATGCACCTATTGGGTGTAATGGTGTGCATGTTTTACCAAATAGTGCACAATCTGTAGGTTTTTTCAGGCCTCTAAGTATTGGTCCACATATACATCCTTTTGGAGCTTCAACAACATTTTTAACTTCAATGTCATATTTTTTACGGGCATTGTACATATCAAATTCAGGTTTTAATTCTAAAACACTATTTGGTATTTTTGGGAAACCTCTCCATTCACGACTAGTAACTGTGAAAACATCATCTATTGCTTTTTGTGCTACAATATTTCCTTCTTCACGAACAGCACGTTTATATTCATTATCGATACATGGTTTATTATTTTTAACTTGTCTAAGGATTAAGTAAACGGCCATTAAAATGTCTAATGGGTTAAAACCAGCAGTAGCTTGTGGGATGCCATAATCTGTAGATAAGTATTCGAAAGGTTTAGTACCAATAATTGTACATACATGTCCTGGTTCTATTAAAGCATCAAGATTTGTTTCACCAGAGTTTATTAGCCAATCTAATGCTGGAGGTATTAATCTATGACAGGATAATACTGAAAAATTACTTGTAGGTTTACTTAATAGTTCTGAAGCAGTAGTTGGTGCGGTAGTTTCAAAACCTGCTGCAATAAATGCAACTTCTTTATCTGGATTATTTTTAGCTAATTCTACTGCATTATTTATTCCATAAACAACTCTAACATCTGCTCCTTCTGCTTTAGCTTCAGCTAATGATTTTTCAGAACCTGGAACTCGTAACATATCTCCAAATGTGGTTATGATAACTCCTTTTTCAGCTAAACTTAAAGCTTCATCGATTTCACGTGATGGAACAACACATACGGGGCATCCAGGTCCAGCAACTATTTCTATTTCTTCAGGAAGTAATGATCTAATACCATTTTCCATTATTGTATGTTCATGTGAACCACAAACGTGCATAATACGTATGGGCATTGAAATTTCATTTATTCTTCTAATTAGCTCTTTAGACATATTCTTCATAATTTTATAACACCGAAAATAAAAGTAATTTAATCTATCTTTTTATAAAATATATTTTATATAATTTATTTAAAAAATTATAAATTGTAATTATATAAAAAAATTAAATATTGAATAATTTTTATAAAATTGATGGATATTTGCTTAATATGTATGAAGATAATAATATTTTAGTAGTTATTCCTGCAAGAGGAGGATCTAAAGGCATTCCTAGAAAAAATGTTAGATTAATGAATGATAAACCATTAATTTCACATACAATATCTTGTGCATTGTCTAGTAATTATGTTGATGATGTTGTTGTAACAACAGATGATGATGAGATAAAATTTATTTCTGAAAAGTTTGGAGCGGAAGTTATAAAACGTGCAGGTAAACTTGCTGAAGATGATGTGCCTCTTGATCCAGTAATATATGATGCAACATTGCAAAAAGAAGAACAAATAAATAAAAAATATGATTTTGTAATAACATTGCAACCAACATCTCCTTTATTAAAAACAAACACATTAAACAGGGCTATTGAAAAATTATGTGATTGTGATACAATTATTAGTGTTGTTGATGATAGGCATTTATCATGGGGTTATGATGAGAATAAAGGTTATTATCCATTATATGAAGAAAGAGTGAATAGACAATATCTTCCAGTTGCATATAAGGAAACAGGTTCAATATTTGCAAGTAAAAGAGAATTTATAAAAGAAAATTCAAGATTGGGGGATAAAATAGATTTAATTGAAGTTTCTCTTGAAGAAAGTATTGATATAGATAATTATCAAGATTGGTGGGTTGCAGAGCATTTGTTAAAACAGAAAAAAATAATTATTAAAACTGATGCAACTCAAGAAATAGGGACTGGTCATATTTATAGGGGTTTAAGTATAGCATCAAAATTAATAAATCATGAAGTTTTATTCTTAATAGATGAAAATAAGAAATTAGGTACAGATATTATCCAAAATTATAATTATCCGTATATTACTCATTCTAATAACGAAGATTTATTAAATAAAATTAATAATTTCAAACCAGATATAGTTATAAATGATATTTTAAATACGGATGAAGAATACATTAAATCTTTAAAAAATAAGGATTATTTTGTTATAAACTTTGAAGACATTGGAGATGGAGCTAAATATGCAGATTTAGTATTTGATGCATTATATGAACATAAAATTCCATTTAAAAATGTTTATAGTGGGCATAAATATTATATTTTAAAAGATGAATTCTACTACCAAAATTATAAAGAAATAAAACCAGAGGTAAATGAAATTCTTTTAACATTTGGTGGAACAGATCCTAATAATTTAACTAAAAAAACATTAGATGCCATATTAGAAAGTAATTATGACTCTAAAATCAAAATCATACTTGGTTTAGGATATAAATATAAGAAAGAATTCCAAGAAGAGTACTCAAAATATTCAAATATTGAAATTTTTGAAAATGTTAAAAATATTAGTGAACATATGATTTCCGCAGACTTAATTTTCACATCTGCAGGACGTACAATGTATGAAATAGCATCAATTGGAGTTCCATGTATTTGTTTATGTCAAAATAAAAGAGAATTAACACATATATTTGCTAATATAGATAATGGTTTCATTAATCTTGGTTTAGGTGTAGAAGTATCTAAAGAAGATATTATAGAAACCTTAGAAAATATAATAAAAGATTATGATTTTAGATGTGAAATGAATAAACGTATGATAAATGTGGATATTAAACATGGATTTGATAATATATATAATATTGTAAAATCTCATTTTAATGATTTCATTGTATAAAAATAATTTTAATAAAAATATTGGGAGAAAATGAAATAATGGAAATTTTCAAACAAAAACCTTTTTTAATAGCTGAAATAGGTGTTAATTATTATGATATTGCTAAAAAAGAAAATATTAGTAATATTGATGCTGCAAAGCTTATGATTAAAGAAGCAAAAGATTCAGGTTGTCATGCAGTAAAATTCCAATCGTATAAAGCAAACACTTTAGCATCTAAAAATTCACCTGCATACTGGGATACAAACGAAGAACCAACACAATCACAATATGAATTATTTAAAAAATTTGACAAATTCACAAGTGATGAATACAAAGAATTAGCAGAATATTGTAAAAAAATTGGGGTCATGTTTTTATCAACTCCTTTTGATTTTGAATCAATAGACTATTTGGATGAATTTATGGATGTTTATAAGATATCTTCTTCTGATTTAACAAATATCCCATTTATAAAAAAAATAGCAAGTAAAGAAAAACCAATAATCATAAGTACTGGGGCATCGAATATTGAAGAGATAGCACATGCAATACATGCAATAGAAGATGAAGGAAATAAAAATATTGGAATAATGCATTGTGTTTTATCTTATCCTACAGATTATAATGATGCTAATCTTTTAATGATTAAAAATCTTAAAAATCTCTATCCTGAATATGATATTGGTTACTCTGATCACACAAAACCTGATGAAAAAATGTTGGTTCTTGCGATGGCATATCTTAATGGGGCTAATATTTTAGAAAAACACTTCACATTAGATAAAACTTTAATTGGTAATGATCATTATCATGCAATGGATCCAAATGATGTTAAACAATTTTTCAAAACAATAACATTTATTAATTCTGTTAATGGGCAGTATGATAAAGTTCCATTGGAATGTGAAGCAGAAGCACGAAAACAAGCAAGAAGATCAATTGTAGCTAAACATGATCTTAAAGAAAATCATTTAGTAGTGGAAGATGATTTAACTTTTAAAAGGCCTGGAACAGGTATATCTCCAGCCGATATTGATAAAGTATTAAATAAAAAAGTTAAAACATTAATACTTGAAGATGAATTGATAAGCTTTGAAAAATTATACTAAAAATTGAGTGTTGGGATAAATTTTTTATGAAAACAATTAAACAAGTTTGTGATGAATTTTTCAGATTAGAAATAGAATATGATTTGAATAACATTAAAATTCAAGATGTTTATCCGTGGGAATTAGTTAGAGTTTATTTGTATTATGAAATAACAAGAAAATTAGGAATATTTGGTGCTGCTCAACAAGCATCAGTAAGTTTATTTGATAAATTCAAATCTTTCATTCCTTTTATTAAAAATAGTATTTTTTCAAATCCATTTTCAGGTAAAAATAATATTGATATTCTAATTTTTCCACATCCAAGAAAAGTACTTTTCAATGAGAATTATGGGGATATTTACAGTTATTTTATAAGTGAAACTTTGGATTCATTAAATAAGGAGTATATGATATTAGATTCTCCATATTTAAATAAACATTACATTAAAAAGTCAGATAATGTTAAATTTAATGATAGGATATTAATGGCATCATATTTTCATAAAAAAATTAATAAAATTAAGTATAATTCTGAAGAGATTGAAAATATTGAGTTTATTAAAAAATTAATTAAGGATAGTTTTGGTGTGGATGTGGATTTATTTAATATATTTTCAAATCATATTTCAAATTTCAAATATGAATATGGTAAGTATAAGGAATTATTAAGTGAAAAAAATGTTAAACAAGTGTATGTTGTAGTTGCATATGAAAATAAGGCATTAATAAATGCATGTAAAGATTTAGGGATTAAAGTTTTAGAATTGCAGCATGGTGTTATAAGTAAATATCATTTAGGTTACAGTTTTCCAAATATTGATGTGCATTATTTTCCAGATAAGTTATTAAGTTTTGGGGAGTATTGGGAAACATCTGCTAATTATCCTATATCTGGGGAGAATATTCTTCCGATTGGATTTTCATATTTTGGGGAGAATAGTGCATTTTATAAAGATTTTGATAAAAATGAAAAACAAATATTATTTATATCTCAAGGAGTTATTGGTAAATATTTATCTGAATTTGCATATGATTTATTTAAGCAATTAGGGGATAATTATTCTTTTATATATAAGTTACATCCTGGAGAATATGATACTTGGAGAGAAAATTATCCTAAACTTTTAGATTTATTGGATTTTGATAATTTTAGGGTTATAGATGATAATAAAACACCTTTGTATGAGTTGTTTGCCAAATCTGAATTTCAAGTTGGTGCTTTTTCAACTGCAATTTATGAAGGTTTAAGTTTTAAGTGTAAAACTTTTATTCTTGACGTTCCAGGTGTTGAGTATTTGGAAGATTTGGTTGATAGGAATATTGTTTTTAAAATTAAAAGTGCAAGTGATATGATTGAAAAATTAGATAATAGTGATTTGGTTGAGTATGATAGTGGATTTTTCTTTAAATATTTGGATGCTCAATTATTGGAGGATATTATCTTAAATGAGGATGTTATTCGTATTATAGATTGAAGGTATTTTTTTTTGTTGGGGTTTTAAATTGAGTCAGTATGTTAAGTTTGTTCAAAGAATTGGTTTAGTTGGAATTACTAATATTTTGATAAGTTTGAGTAGTTTGATTTTTATTCCTATTATTACTAAGAGTTTTTCAACTGCTGAGTATGGTATGTGGGCTCAGGTAACTGCTACTGTGGCTTTGGTTCCGAATATTGCTAATTTGGGTTTGCCGTATACTATGGTTAGATTTTTATCTCCTTTAAATGATAGATTGAAAATTAGGGGTTCTTTTTATAGTATGATTTCTATAACCTTAGTTTCTACTTTGATTATTTGTTTTTGTTTTTTTATTTTTGCAGGACCTATTTCTGGGGCATTGTTTAATGGTAATTTAAGGGTATTGTATATTACGGTTGTCATTTCGTTTTTTGCTTGTTTGAATTTGATGCTTATTAGTTATTTTAGAACTTTTCAGATGATGAAGAAGTATAGTGTGTTTTTGATTTTGCAAAGTTATATTGGTGTTTTTTTATCTATCTATTTGGTTTATTCTGGTTATCATATTGAAAATGTTATACTTGGTCTTCTTAGTGGATATTTAATTGTTTTTATTTTAATGTTATTTATGATAGTTAAAGATATTGGAGTGGGCAAGCCTTCATATGAAAATATTCGTGAAGAGTTGGCATTTGCAATACCAACTATCCCAAATAATGTATCTTCTTGGGTAGTTGATTCTAGTGATAAATATGTTATAGGAACAATATTAGGTTCAGCAGCAGTAGGATGTTACTCACCAGGATATGCATTAGGAAGTGTTTTATTAATGTTTTTATCACCATTTGCAGTACTACTACCTGCAGTACTACCTGAACACTTTGAAAAAGGAGATATGAAAACAGTAGACATGTACATGAAATACAGTATGAAATACTACTTACTTTTAACAGTACCTGCAGCAGTAGGAATGTCAGTACTAAGTAAACCATTATTACTAATAATAACAACCCAAACAATAGCAAACAATGGATACCTAATAACACCATTTGTATGTTTAGGTGCAATATTCATGGGAGTATATGGTATAACAAATAACATACTCATACTAGAAAAAGACACAAAAATACTTGGAAAAATATGGATAATAGTGGCAATACTAAACATACTATTAAATATACTAATGGTACCATACATAGGAATAATCGGTGCAGCATTAGTAACCCTACTATGCTACATACTAGCATTTGCAGTAACAACAATCAAAAGCAACAATTATCATAAACTAGCATACGACCATAAAACAACCATAAAAATAATAATCTCATCATTAATAATGGGAATAATAGTTAAAACATTAAACCCAACAGGACTAATAAACGTCTTAATAGCAATAATAATAGGAATTATAAGCTACTTTGCACTAATTTTATTAATGAAAGGAATAAAAATAGATGAATTAAAATTTTTCAAACAAATGATAAAATAAAAAGATTCAATGAAACTTACCTTCAGATTTTAACTTCTCATAATGTGCTTCATCACGAAATTTAAAAACCTTAGCAGGATGCCCACCAGCAATACCATATTTAGGAATATCACTAACAACAGTACTGCCTGCTTGGATTATACTTCCTTCTCCAATAGTCACACCAGATAATATAGTAACCCTATTACCAATCCAAACATTATCTTCAATAACAACATCTCGAGATATAACACTACTATCGTAAGGTATAGCATCACCAGAATCATAATTATGAATATCTGTAATAATCATACACTCAATACCTGAGTGAAAATTATCACCAATACGAACTTTCCCCTTTCCTTGAATATGAATGCCATTAAAATTAACATTATTTCCAAGATAAGTATTTTTAGTAACTACACATTTCCCATTAACCTTTAAATCATTCCCATAACTTCCAACAATGTTTTTAACACGCCGAGTATAATTTTTAACCTTTAAGTTATGTATAAAATTAATCATAAAAAAAACATCCTCTTTTTTTTTATTAGTTAGGACAATTAATAGAATAATGAGATAATAAAATAGCGGTTTTTCTAATAGTAACAGTATCTAACTTTACCTCAGCATGAAGTATTTTATTTAAAATCTCATCCATAAAAAGATCATTATCATTTAAAATATCATTTATAATGGCCACATCATCATTAACAAAACCAATAAACGGTTCAATTGGAATAGTAAAACCATTTTCATCTAAAAATTCAAACAAAAGCCTATTTAAAGTTAATGTTTTCTGCTTAAGTTCAAGCTCATCATTAAACTTCAAGTTATTATTATTTGTTGAACTTAAATCATACTTATTTTCTGAATTATTCTCAAATATATTAAATTTGGATTTTAACTGATCTTGATTCATTGTTTGAGGATTTGTCTTTTGAGTAATAATTGTAAATATTCCACTTGGACCTATAACAACGTGATTGATTGCAACATTGGTTCCAGGAGTTTTAACATGGTATAAAACATAATATTCCTTTGGTAATGTTAGTAATTTAGAACGTACAACCTGTTTAGGAGTGTTATCTGTTCCATTAGGATCTTTTTGTTCATAAAATCCATAAACCAAAAGTATTATACCTAAAATTAAAATAAGAATACTGTGTCCAATATTAATTATTAAAATACTTAATAATCCTATAATGGTTATTATTGTTCCAAATAATATACTAAACTCTTTTTGAGTTAAATTCTCAAGATATTTACTATAAAAAGAATCTTCAGAGTTTTTAGGTTTATTCATTAAGTTAGAATTGTTTAATTCAGGGTAATTCAAATCAATGTGGTTTGATTTTATTTTATCTTTAAGTCTGTTAGATAACTGGTCTAACATGCCTCCATCATAAGGGGTTTCTAATATGTGTTGTAAATATGTTCTTTTCAAATCCTGTTTTAATTCATTATAATAAGTATAAAGTGTTAATTCATAATTATCATTTGGATTATGTTCTGGTGAAATAATATTAGTATTGTGTAAGGAATTATTTAATCTAATATCCTCTAATTCTTGTTTCAACTCATTTAAATTATTATGTTGTGGAATATTTGCAGTTTGACTATTTTTTTTGTTAAGTTCTTCTTCAGCAAATCTTAATTCTCCACCACAACTATCACATTCATATTCTTCAATATTATCCTTACTGGAGATATTATATTTTAATCCACATTCTTCACAGTAAACTATGTGATTATTATTCTTTGATTTTTTTTTATTAATACTTGTAGGGTTTTTGTTTTCTTCTACTAAATTTCCAGTACATATATTACATTCATAACTATTTACATCTTCATTATCATTTAATTGATATTTTTCCCCACATTTTTGACAAGTTACTACTTTCATTTAAATCATCTAAAATGTATGTATTGTAAATTTTAATACTTTATTATTTATCAATATTTTATTTGTTTATTTATTATATTACATCTTTTTATAATATAAATAATCAACACTTATTTTTAATTTTTTTTATATTATTGACTTGTAGATATTGATTATATTATTGCAAATTTTATCCCAATTATATTTTTCTTCAATTAATATTTTTCCTTGAGTTGCGAATTTTATTCTTAAATTTTCATCATTAATCAATTTGGATATTGTATCTTTAAGTTCTATTTTATCATAATTACAAGTTAAACCAACATTATTTTCAACCCAATCATGAATATGATTATTCTTAGTTAATATTAATGGTTTTCCACATGCCATAGCTTCTAAACCACTTGTTGTAAATGATTCATATTGTGAAGGCATTATAAAAATATCACAATCTATTAACGCATTAATTTTATCTTGTTTATATAATGGTCCAGTAAAAATAACATAATCTTTTAAATTGTATTCTTCAACTTGTTTTTTAAGTTTATCTTCAAAACCATCATCAGGTCCAACAATAAGTAATTTAACATTATTTATATCATTTTTTAATTCATTAAAACTATCTATAAGTAAATCTAAACCTTTAATTTCATGAATTCTTCCAACAAATAGTAATACAATATCAGAACTTGAAATATTAAATTTATTTCTAATAACTCCTTTCTCAAGTTTATCTGCATTTTCATATTCTTCAATATTGATTCCTAAAGGAATAATTTCAACATTATCTTCTTCAACACCCATACTTAAATATTGCTTTTTCTCAGTTTCAGTTAATGCAAAAACCTTTTTAGCACATCTTAAGGTTTTAAAACCCCAAAATTTATCATATATTTCTTTTAATTTTTCTTTTTGGAAAAATGGGAGAACACTACCATGAGCTTGAACAACATAGGGGATATTATACTTTCTCGCATAATAACACGTAATAATAGCTAAAGTTTGGCGATGTTCATGGATATGAATAACATCATAATTCCTAATATCCTTTCTTATTTTAAAAATTGCAGATAAAGGAGTGTCAACTAAAGTTAAATTTTTAAACTTATTACTGATATTTTTAAAATAATCAACTTTCATGCCATCAACATTAATATCATACCTATTATCTAACTTTAATCTTTCTTTACAAGTATCAGTACTATAAACATGAACATCATGTCCATTTTTAACTTGTTCTAATCCTATTTGGTAAGCAGCATTCACTACGCCTCCAAATGAAAGGCATGGGTAAAAAGTATGTGCAACATGTAAAATCTTCATAAAAATCCAAAACAACAAAAATCTTCTAAAAAAATAAATTCAATTCTAATATATTATATGTTTAATTATTTTTATATAAAATTAAATTAAAAATTATTATTATATAAATTTTTTATCAATAATTCTTGGAGATTAATTTCGTTTGTTTAATATAAAATCATTTATTAATAATAAAAACATTTTAAGTTTATTATTTGTTTTTATTGTTGTATTAACATTAGGAAGTATTTTATTTTATATAAATTCAACTTCAAATATTCTAGGACACTCATATAGAGATATTTATTTTTATCTTATTGAAGCTCTTAGATTTAGTGACCATAATATTTCAGGTTATGATTATATTAATTATTTATCTCCGTTAATACCCTTTTTAACAAGTATTTTGTTTAGATTAGGTTTTGTTAGTGAAAATAGTTTGTTTTTTGTTACAATATTGTTTTATATTTTTGCTACTGTTGGAATGTATTGTTTGTTCCGTTTAAGATTTAATAATATTTTCAGTATTTTTGGTGCAATATTGTATGCTAGTTTGAGTATTAATCTTATGTGGGCAGGTAATGGTAGTATTGATATTCCATGTATTTGTCTTTCTATCTGGGCATTATATTTCTTTGTTAAAGGGGTTAATCAGAATCAAAAATATTTTTATTTGGCATTACCTTTGTGTGTGTTTTCTTTTTTTGCAAAATATATTGGTGCAGTTATTTTTGCAGTTATTATACTGTATTTTTTATCAAAAAGAGATATATTTGCCAATATTAAAATTTATGGTAAAAATTTAATTGGATCATTTATTTTTGCATTGGTGTTCACAGTACCATTTTTCGCTTTTTATTTTTTCAATAATTTGCCTTTAGGATTTTTAAATCAAGCACAAGAGATATCTTCCACAACTACACAATCAGCTATTTCCATATCTCATCATAGAGGTAATAATTTATTTTTTTATTTTGAATATTTGCCTAAATATATTTATAATCCTAATCATATGGTAGGTTATGTTTTATTGATTTTGGCAATTATTGGGATAATATTTTGTGTTTATAAATTAATTAAAACATTAAATGATGCAAAATTTAAAAATATAAGGTTTATATTTAGTAAATTAAAATTATCAAAAACAATAACCTATATTTTGTTAATCTTATCTATTTTTGGAATGATAATTTCATTTTTAATTGCAGGTAAAGTTTCATTTGTAGTTTCAGAGGTAATATTTTATTTCTGTATTTTTATTTTTGCCATATTGTTTAATGAAATAATTTTAAATTGTAATTTGAAATATGATATGTTATCATTTGACCTTGCAATGATCGGATGGTTTATGGGACATATGCTATTTTTATCTGCTCATTTAACTAAAGTTGATAGATATGCTACAGCATTTGTAACTCCTTTAATATTTTTCATAACTTTTGGTTTAAAAACAGTTTGTGAAAAATTATCTGATAAAAACCATATATGTGAAATAATACCTTTAATATTTATTATAATTTTTATTATTATGGGATTATTATATTTAACAATAGATAAACATGATTCATTAGTAAATGATGAGCAAGATGTTGTGGAATGGTTGGAAATTAATAATCCTAATTTAGATTCAATTAATATATCTTCTGACAGAGGACCGATATATACATGGTATCTTCAAAAAGAAGTAGGATATATTGTTGACACATCAAATACATCTACTTTATCTAATCAACTATTAGAGGACAATATTCAATATTATATTTCACAGGTAGACAATTTAACAATTCCAAATTATCCTAAAGTTGAAGAATTTGGTTCAGTATCTATTTATCAAAGAGCCGGATAAAAAAGAAAAATTAAAATATTTTTTTTATAAGGGTATTACGCCGAGGATGAAGCATACAAAACTTATTAACATTCCAAATTTCAATAATTTAGAAACCTTATTACAAATTTCTGGGGTTTGACTTTTTAATATGAGATATGCACAGTAAATAAATATTAAAATAGGTATAATCATCCCAATTAAATAATAAACTGTGAAAATATTTAAAAAATATAATATTGGACTTATAAGGGCAGTTAAAACTATTAAAATAGAAGTTAAAATACTTGAAAATTTATTTCCCTTAACAATAGGTAATGTTTTAGCATTTTCCAATTTATCTCCTTCAACATCTTCCATATCCTTTGTTATTTCACGAGCAAGTGTCATAAAAAATGCGAAAAATCCTATTATAATGCCAGTTAACAATATTGCACTTTTAGTAGTCTCTAAATATAAAACAAGACCTCCAAGAACAAAACACAGTGCCGTTAATAAAGAAACACTAATATTACCAATTAAAGGCATAGCTTTGAAATATTTAGCATAATAATACATAAGAATACAACATAAACTAACAAAGACTACAGGAACATAATTTCCTAAAATAAAACTAATAAAAACACTAAACAAAATTGAAATTAAAAACAAAGAATAGGAATACCATTTCGCAACATTTAAACTAATCCTACCAGAAGGTATAGGGCGATTAGGTTTATTTATTTTATCAATTTTATAATCGAAGAAATCATTAATAACATTTCCTCCAGATGTTGCAAATAAAACAACAAAAAAACATAAAATTATAGGAAGACTATAATTAAAATTTATAATCGCCATTAATAAAACAGCAACTGCCGCCATCACAGCATTTCCAGGTCTTGTAATCTCTACATATGCATTCATAATTATATTACTCTTCTATATTACTTATATTATTTAATAATTTTGAAAATTCAGAAGCCATATTATTTATAGAATACTCTTCAATATCCTTTTTTGCTTTAAATTCAAGTTTTCCATTTAAAATAAACTCCTCATAATATTTCATTATTCCCTCTTTAAGAATATCAATATCTGAAGTATGTATTCCAATACCTGTTTTATCAATCAAATCTTTTAAAGATCCTTTTTTATAACCAATTGATATTATGGGGCGTTTCAATGCCATATATTCATATACTTTTCCAGGTATGAAAATTTCTTCTTTAGGATTATTCCACGATATTAATAAAAGAATATCGGATTGATTTTGTTTTAAAAGCACTTCATTATGAGGTATAAAACCATTAATATGCACAACACTATTTAAATTATATTTATTTTTCAAATATTCTAAGTTGCCTTTATCTCCATAAAAATTTAGAGAAATTTTATCACTTTTTATTTTCCCATCTTCTATTAATTCATTTATTGCTTTAAACAATATTTCAGGATTTCTTTTACCTGAATATAATGACCCTGCATATGTAATTGTTAATTTTTTGTTTTCTAATTTTTCAGGCAGTGTTTTAATTTCATCAGCTTCATAACCGTTTAAAATGGGTATTATTTTTTGTTGTGGATGTAATGTTAATAATTTTTCTTTTGCTAGTTCTGTTGTGGTAGTGAGTGCATCAGCATCTTTTAAAGTTTTTATTTCTAATTTTTTCTCAAAGTAATTTCTAATAAATGTATGGTTTATGTAAGGATTCATATTCCACAAATCTCTTAAATCAGCAATCCATGGAATATTATACTTATTTTTCAATTCTTGCCCAATTAAATGGGCAGTAATAGGAAAAGATGAACTTATTATGGCGTCAATATGGTATTCTTCAATTATTTTTGAAGATTCGGTTATTGCAGGTTCATACCAATATTTCATACCATCTGGATAAGCAAATATTTCCCCTGCAATAGAGATTATTTTACTTAAAAATTTATTATTAGTGTCATTTGAATTTTTTATTTGGGTTTTAGGAACATTATTTTCTTTTTTTCCAGGCATCCATTTTTCTATCATATCTGTATAAGGAGTTTTAATTATTTTACAATTAAGATTTTCAGTATTTTTTTCATTTAAATCAGGTATTAATACAATAGGTTCCCATCCATATTCTTGAAGATATTTGCCTAATCCTCTTAATCGTTTAGATGCTATTTCGTTAGTTTGATTAAAATAAAATGCAATTAATAAAACTTTTTTCATTATTTTAAATACTCCTTTAAAAGAAAAATTTGTTTTGTGTGCATATTTTTATAATACTTAATTGTATTAAGTATTTATATTAAAATAATATATTAAATATAAAATAGATGTGTATTATTCATATTATATTATTTTCATTATTATGAATTAATTATTTAATGGTGAGTATTATGACGGATAAGATAAAGATTGCTATTGTAGGTTTAGGTAATTGTGCTAGTTCCCTTATTCAAGGAATATATTATTATGCGGATAAAACAGAAAAAGATTCTAATGGTTTAATGCATTGGAATATTGGAGGATACAAACCTGGAGATATTGAGGTAGTTGCAGCATTTGATGTTGATAAAAGAAAAGT
>CAZJLS010000027.1:0-3473 GCA_964547125.1 uncultured Methanobacteriaceae archaeon
CCATATTCTTTTCATCAATACTATGTGGCGCATGATCAGTTCCAATAATACAATCAACATCCAAACACTCTAAATCAACACTATCCTCTGCACTTCTAAGAGGAGGATTAGTTTTACAAATCTCATTATAAATATTAAAATAACTATTATCTAAAAAAATATGATGGGGAGTAAACTCATAAGAAACATCAATATTAGTATTCCTTATCAACTTTAAACTTTCTTTTGAACTTAAATGACAAATATGTAATTTCAAACCATATTTTTCACCTAAATTAATAGCTTTTTTAACACTTTCAACTTCACTTTCAACTGGTCGAGCATAACTATAAGAAATACTATCTTCACTATTCTTTAATTTTTCACTATTCTCCTCTACAACCTTCTTATCTTCACAATGACAAGATAAAATAAAATTATAACCTTCTTCATTCACTCTTTTTAAAGTTTCAAATGCTTCATCTAACTGAGAATCTGTTTTACCATCTAAAAAAAGTTTAAAACTCACAGGTTCAAGTGTACTAATTTTCAACATCTCATCAAAATCATTAAAACCACTATTTAATCTAAAATTCACAACACTCTTCTTCTGCCCAATCTCTAATTTTTCTTTAAAATTTTTATAAGTATTAGTTTCAGGCAATGTATTAGGCATATCAATTACAGTTGTAAAACCTCCATTAGCAGCACTTTGACTTCCTGTATGAAAATCTTCTTTGTATGTTAATCCGGGATCTCTAAAATGAACATGAGGATCAATTAAACCAGGCAATAAAAATTCACCATTAGAAAAATTAACAATTTCATCCCCTTTTAAACTAGTTTTACTAATACATTTTATCTTACCTTCATCTATTCCTATACAATATTCTCTAGTTTTACCTGCTAGTTTAAGATTATTCAATACTAATTCATACATAAAAAATACACTCAAAACACAAAATTTTCATAAAAAATATCAATTAATTATATTATTATATCCTCTTTTTATTAGTATATTTATAAATAATTCTAAATTAAAAAATATAATCTAATTAATAAAAATTTTCTATAAAGAATAACGTTCGATTATCATGTCTTTAAATAATTATGTAGTTAAAATTCAAAACGAGGATAAAAAAACATTTAACAATGATTTTAATATTGCAATGAAGAAATATCAAAATGACACATCTTGTGAAAATAATAATGATATTAAATTAATTGCAGATTTTACAGAATACTCTCCATTACACAATGGTCATTACCATTGTATGAAAACTGCAAAAGAAAAACATCCTGAAGCACTATTTGTAGCAATAATTCCAGGACTTTTTGAACGCAATGGAAGAGGACAACCATATATTTTATCAAGATATGCTAGATCAGAAATTGCAGTTAAATTAGGTGCAGATATTTGTGTTGAAGGTCCACCTATGGGAATAATGGGTTCTGGACAATACAGTTTATGTTTAGCTAAAATGTTTAAAAAATTAAACACAGATTTCATACCAAGAGGATATAATCCTTCAAAAGATTTTGATGAAATTATCAAAAGAATAAAATTAGGACATACAATTAAACCTAAACCTTATAAAATTATTGACTATACAATGCATGAAACAATACTAAAAGGTAAATTAGCTGAAGATAATTATGTAATCTGCTCTTTTACAAAATCCTTTGATAAAATTGATTTTAATTTTAAGGATAAATTTATTTTCATTCCAAGAATACCTGGAGTTAGCGGTACTAAAATACGCGAAGCATCATCAAACAATGATTTAGACTCTGTAAAACACATGTTACCTAATGAAACAATAAAAGTACTTAAAAGAGAAATAGAAAAAAATCAAGCACCTTTACACATGAGTAGAAATACAGAAGAAATACTATATAATGCTAATAACTTGTCATTTGATGAATTAAACAATTTAAATTTCTTCACTCCACCAATGTCTCAAAATTTCATTGAAAAACGCGAAAACAAACCTTTTGAAAAAATTGAAGATATTCTAGAAATTTTACCTTATGGTTTTTCAACTCACTTCAAACATAGGGTTTTAAGTATATTAGAAACAAAAATAAATAGTGATATAATATCTGATTATATTAAAACTTATCCTTTTAACATACGTGTGTTAAATTATAAAAACGAACACGTTTTGGAAGATTTTAAATCAAAAATAAATCAAAATAGGAGATTAATAATAAATGGCAATTGAAAAAGGCGATTTTGTACAAATAGAATTCACAGGAAAAGTAGAAGAAACCGGTGAAATTTTTGATACAACTTCTCAAGATATAGCAGAAGAAGCAGACATATATAATGACAAAAAAGTTTACGGCCCAATAACAATAATTGTTGGAGCAAACCACTTATTACCTGCAATTGAAGAGGCAATAATAGGATTAAAAACTGGAGACTCTAAAAATTTAACATTAGGTCCAGAAGATGCATTCGGAGAAAGAGATTCTAATTTAGTACAATTATTCCCAGTTAAAGACTTTAAAAAACAAGGAATGACTCCAGTACCTGGAATGATAATTAGTGCAGAAGGTCAACAAGGTAGAATATTAACAGTAAACGGTGGAAGAGTAAAAGTAGATTTCAATAATGCTCTTGCAGGAAAAACTTTAAATTATGACATATCTATTTCTGATGTACTTGAAGATGAAACAGATAAAGTCAAAAACATGGTTAAATTCCACTATGGTGGACAAAATATGGATTATGACAAAACAGAAGTTGAATTTGATGGAGATGTCATTAAAATAAAATTAGATGAAATCACAAAATTCGACCAAAGAAGTTATATGGATATAACCTTTGAACGTCATAGAATTGCAAAAGATTTATATGAAAATCTTCCATATGAAAAAGTCCAATTTGTTGACGAATTCCAAAATAAAACTGTGGAAGAAGAAACAGAAGATAATGATGAATAATTAATTTATATTCATCTTTTTTTACTATTTTTTTTTAATTTTAACCTATAATATTTTCAAATAGTTGTGCTGGGTTTGTGAATAAAACTCTAGCAGCATCAAAGTATGATGGGTAATCATTACTAAGTGTAAATAAGTAGATTACATAACTCATTACTATTATAATTAATATAATCAATATAATACTTAATATAATTTCTCCTTTTGTAAAACCGTCACCTTTTTTAGCTTCTTCCTCTTCTTCTATAGCGTCACGATTTATTATGTCAGCATAATATAATGATTCATCACCATATTCTGAATCTTGAGGGAGATAATTGCTTTTTAATTCTCTTTCATATGCTCTTTGTTGTTCTTCAAAGTCTTGTTTGAATTTTTTCTCAGCTGGATCTTCAGTTAAGATTCTTGAACGTATTTCTTCATAACTTAATCCATCATCGTCTTGTTTTTGAGCATGAGCAGGTATGATAATATCCTCTTCATCCTCTTTTTCTTGATGAAGAGTTTGTGGTTCTTCGATGTATTCTCCTGTTATTTCAATATCA
>CAZJLS010000027.1:3573-19291 GCA_964547125.1 uncultured Methanobacteriaceae archaeon
TTGTTAGGGGTTTGATATTCTTGTGTTTGTGGTTCTTCGATGTATTCTCCTGTTATTTCAATATCATTGTTAGGGGTTTGATATTCTTGTGTTTGTGGTTCTTCGATGTATTCTCCTGTTAATGTTTGTTTTGGTGTTTCTATTGTTTCTTGTTTTTCAGGTTCATCGTAATAGAGATCTTCTAAGTATTTTTCATATTTAGCTTCTAAGTCTTCGTCAGGAGTTTCATCTATTTCAACGGTTTCTTGTGTTTGTGGTTCTTCGTTGTATTCTCCAGTTGATATTCCTTCAGCAATATTATTTGGTGTTTCTGTTTCTTCTTCAATTAATCCTTCTTCTTCTAATATGTTGCTTACATTTGTTGCTGAGCGGAATTTTGGTTTGTCTAGATTTTCTTCTGTTTCTTTTTCAACTGGTTCTTCTTTTATTTCAGCTGTTTCTTTTTTATCATTAAGATTGGTTTTAAGTATACTTTCTGTTACTAATTCGTTAACACAGTCTTTACAGTAAGAGTTTCCTGCAATTTCTATCAAACATTCTTCACATATTGATTTTCCACAAACAGCACAATTTGCTACTGATTCTTTATCTGGATGTTTTTCACAGCTCATTATATTTCTCCCTAACGTTTTTTCCCTTATAATTTTTATGATTATTAGTAATTATAATTTGAAAAATGCCCTATACATTTTATAATAATTTATATTTATGTTTAATAATCACTTTTAAACTTTGTTATTATAATATAATTTTATTTTTTTATTCTGTTTTATCCAGTATTTTTTCTACAAGGATTTCTGAAAATATTAAATCGTCAGCACTATTTAAAAAGCTCCCTAAATTTGAATTTTTTAATTCATATATTGTTTTTTTATTATTTATGGATGATTTAATGTAATTTTCATCATTATCTACTTTTAAAGTATTATATGATATTTTGGCATATTCTGGATTTTTATATTCGAATGTTATTCTGCCTTTTACCTTCATTTTTATCATTCCTTATTTTGTGTATTGGTTTTTTGGGTTTGGTTTTTATTGTTATTTTTGTTTTTATATTATTAAGATTTTTTAGTTTTTTTTCTTTGTTTTATTGTGTATTTTTTGTTTGTTTTTTCAATATTTTTATTATTACTTTTTTTAATTTTTTTATTAATTTCATAACATTTATTAATGGTAATCTAAATAGATAGTGTTATTATATAAAATACTATTATTATTAGAAAATTTATAATAATAATTATTTTTGAGATATTATAATTCTTTATAAAAATTATATTTTATTATAATTTATTAACATATTTTATTTAAAAAAAATTTTATTTTTATTCGGAGGGAACTTAATTATGGTTCGTGCTTATTCAAGAAGAGATTATATTAGAAAAACCCCTAATTCAAGAATAGTTCAATATGATATGGGTAACTTAACAGATGAATTTCCAGTTTCACTTAGTTTGGCAGTTAAAAAACCAACTAAAATACGACACAATGCTTTAGAAGCTGCACGTATTGCAGCTAACAGAATAATGATAAGAGAAGCAGGAAGAGTAGGTTACCACTTAAAAATCAGAACTTACCCACATAACATTGTACGTGAAAACCCAATGGCTACAGGAGCAGGAGCAGACCGTGTACAAAGTGGTATGAGAGGAGCTTTTGGTAAAGCTATAAGTGTTGAAGCATTATGCAGTAAAAATCAAAGAGTTTTAACAATTGATGTTGAACCTAAAAACTTCTTAGATGCAAAATTAGCTTTAAAAAGAGCAAGTATGAAATTACCAGTCTCTTGTAGAATTGTTGTAGACAAAGGCGAAGAATTAGTTAAATAATTAAAAAAACATTAATTTATTTTAACTAATAATTTTTTTACTATTTTTTTTCAAACCTATTTTTTTTCAAAATTTAATAATTTTTTTTTAATAATTTACTTATACTATTTTTAATACAAAAATTAATTAATTAAATTAAACAAAATTTAGTTTATAATAATATTTTTATAAAAATCAAAATTATTTTTTTTACAAATATTTTTTTAGGAAATATGATTAGAATGTATGTTAAAAAATTTGAAGACATAAGTAAAAATGATATTGGAATAGCTGGTGGAAAAGGAGCTAATTTAGGGGAATTAACCCAAGCAGGCATACCTGTACCTCCAGGATTTGTTGTAACTGCAGAAACATATCAAAAATTCATGGAAGCAACAGGAATATTCCAAAATGTAATGGATATTTTAAGCAAAATAGATATCAATGATACTAAAGAACTCCAAGCAGCAGCAGATGAAATTAAAAATATAATTAAAAAAGCACCAATGCCTGAAGATATATCCACATATATAATCGAAGCATACAACGCTTTATCACAAAAAATTGGTGTTGACGAAGCCGATGTAGCAATAAGATCATCTGCAACAGCTGAAGACTTACCAGACGCATCATTTGCAGGACAACAAGACACATTCTTACATGTTAAAGGAACAGATGATGTAATAGAATATGTTAGACAATGCTGGGCTAGTCTATTTGAAGCAAGAGCAATATTCTATCGTGAAGAAAATGATTTTGATCACTCCAAAGTATTAATTGCAGTAGTTGTTCAACAAATGGTCGATGCAGACAAAGCAGGAGTAATGTTCACTGTAAACCCATCAACAGGAGAAAACATAGCATTAATAGAAGGATCTTGGGGCCTTGGAGAATCAGTAGTATCTGGAACAGTAACACCAGATAACTATGTCGTTAACAAAGCAGACAACAAGATTTTAAATGTTACAATCAGTGACAAAAAAACAATGTTTGCAAACGATGCAAAAGGAACAAGTAAAGAAGTACCAGTACCAGAAGAAAAACGTAAAGAAAGAGTACTATCAGATGAAGAACTAGTAGACCTAACAGAAATGGGAAAACGTGTACAAGCTCACTATGAAGAACCAATGGACACAGAATGGGCAATAGAAAACGGAAAACTATTCCTATTACAAGCAAGACCAATAACAACCCTAGACGGCACCAACCCTGAAGAAGATGGAGCAGACGAATCTGCAGATTTAAATGTACTTATTAAAGGATTAGGAGCAAGCCCAGGAATAGCATCTGGTCCAGTAACAGTAATCATGGGAGTCGACGAATTAGACAAAGTTAAAGATGGAGATGTAATGGTTACAACAATGACAACTCCAGACATGGTTCCAGCAATGAGAAGAGCAAGTGGAATCGTAACAGACGAAGGAGGAGTAACCTGCCATGCAGCAATCATCTCAAGAGAACTAGGAATACCATGTGTGGTAGGAACAGCAAACGGAACATCCACATTAAAAGAAAACACAGATGTAACAGCAGACGGTAAAAAAGGATTAGTCTATGAAGGAATAATAAAACAAAGCACCAAAGAAGAATCCAACGATGCACCTCAAACAGTAGCACAAGAAGCACTACTAACAGTAACAGAAGTAAAAGCAAATGTAAGTATGCCAGAAGCAGCACCAAAAGCATTTGCAACTGGAGCAGATGGAGTTGGACTTCTAAGAACAGAACACATGATGCTAGCAGCAGGAGTACACCCTGGAAAATTCATAGATGACGGAAGAGAAGATGAACTAGTAAACATCTTAGTTGAAAACATCATAAAAGTAGCAGATGTATTCTACCCAAAACCAGTATGGTACAGAACACTAGATTCACCAACAGACGAATTCAAAACATTAGACGGTGGAGAAAACGAACCAGACGAACCAAACCCAATGCTTGGATGGAGAGGAATAAGAAGAGAATTAGAACAAGTAGGAATACTAAAAGCAGAATTCAAAGCAATTAAAAAACTCCATGACCAAGGATACACAAACATTGGAATAATGATTCCACTAGCAAACCACCCTGATGAATTAAAACAAGCTAAAGAAATCTGTGAATCAGTTGGATTAATACCACACAAAGACATAGACTTCGGTATGATGGTTGAAATACCTGCAGCTGCAGTACTAATAGATGAATTTATAAAAGTAGGATTAGACTTTGTAAGTTTAGGAACCAATGATTTAACACAATACACATTAGCAGTAGACCGTAACAATGAATTTGTAGCTAAAAACTACAACGAACAACACCCTGCTGTAATGAAACTTGTTGAAAGAACAATTAAAGCATGTGTAGAAAACGGTGTTAAATGCAGTATCTGTGGACAAGCAGGAAGTAAACCTGAAGTTGTAGAAAAACTTGTTGAAATGGGAATAACAAGTGTATCTGCAAATACAGATGCTATACCTGATGTAAGAAGAACTGTAGCAATAGCTGAGAAAAAATTAATCTTAGATGCTGCAAGAAAAAGATAAATTTGATTTATCTTTCAAATCTTTTTTTTTAAACATTTTTTTCATAGTTTCATACTTATTTTTTTTATAAAAAAAATTTTGTAACTAATTTATTTTTAAAATTCAAAATAAAACTTTTTTGGAAGCTTACTTAATGGAAGATCAATCATTAACAAAATCAGACATACTCAAAGAATTAGATTATTATTATAAACAAGATTATACTTATAAATCTGGTAGAATTTTAGGTTCAATGTGTACAGAACCTCATCCATTTGCAAAAGAAATTTTTATCAAATTTTTAAATAGTAATTTAGGAGATCCTGGTTTATTTCCTGGAACAAAAACAATTGAAGATAAAGTTGTGAAAATGCTTGGAAATTTACTTGGTGGTGCCAATGTTGTAGGTAATATTGTTACTGGTGGAACTGAAGCTAATTTAATGGCTATGCGTGGTGCACGTAATATTGCTAGACTTAAAGGTATTAAAAATGGGGAAATTTTAGTTCCTGAATCCGCACATTTTTCTTTTAAAAAAGCAGAAGATATACTTGGTCTTAAATTAGTGGCATGTCCTTTAGATGAAAATTATAAAATTTCAACAGATTTTGTACAAGAGAATATTACAAAAGATACAGTTGCTATTGTAGGTGTTGCAGGTTCAACTGAATTAGGAAAAGTTGATCCAATTCCTGCTTTATCTGATATTGCTGTTGATAAAGATGTTCATTTACATGTTGATGCTGCTTTTGGAGGTTTTGTAATACCATTTTTACGTAAATATGGTTATGAGTTTCCAGATTTTGATTTTAGTTTGGAAGGTGTTGCGTCTATGACAGTTGATCCTCATAAAATGGGTTTAGCCCCAATACCTTCTGGTTGTATTTTATTTAAGGATAATAATGTATTAAAGAATATGGAAGTTGATACACCTTATTTAACTTATAAGACTCAGTCTACTATTGTAGGTACTCGTTTAGGCGCATCTGCTGCTGCAGTTTATGGTTTGTTTAAGTATCTTGGTTATGAAGGTTATGGTAAATTAGCTTTGGAATGTATGGATAATACTTTATTTTTAAAAAATGAGCTTGTTAAATTAGGTTATAATGTTGTTTCCGAACCTGAATTAAATATTGTTGGTTTTAATTATCCTGGAGTGGATACTAGTGTTTTAGCAAATATTCTCACTGATTATGGTTGGTTGGTTTCAGAGTCAAGTATTCCAAAAGCTATTAGAATAATAATGATGAGACACATTAAGCGTGAAAATATTATTGATTTAGTAAATGACCTAAAAAATATTAAAGAAACACTTGATAATCTTTAAAGTTATACATAAAAATATTATTTTAATAAATCATATGATTAAATATTTTACATTTACAAAAGACTTGAAAATATGATAAACATAACAACACCCATCAAAAACCAAGAAATAAAAAAACTAAAAATAAACGACAAAATAAAAATAACAGGAACAATCTACACAGGAAGAGACGCAATACTACCAAAACTAGTTCAAAAACTACAAAACCAAGAAAAACTAAAAATAAACCTAAAAGGAACAGCAATAATGCACACAGCAGTAAGTAACGCAGGAATAGCACCAACAACAAGCAACAAAATAGAAATAGAATCCTCAATAATACCACTATCAAAAGAAGGCGTAAAAATACACATAGGAAAAGGATCACTAAACCAAAAAACAATACAAGAACTAAAAAAAGAAAACAGCATATTCGTAATAACACCACCAACAGCAGCACTCCTAACAAACACCATACAAGAAAAAAAATCCATAATGTTCCAAAAAGAAGGAATAGAAGCACTACACCAACTAAAAGTAAAAGAACTACCAGGAATCGTTGCAGTAGCAAACGGAAAATCAATATTCTAAACATAATACTTTCCAAATGCTCACCCAAACTACTTTTTATAACAAACATATAACTATTAAAAAAATATTATACGGAAAAAATATGCAACGAAAAGGAGCAGTCAACCTACCACTACACACAGGACACCCACCAGCATGGCTATTCCAAAGAATGGTACCACTAGCAGAAGCAATAACAGACATAATGCTAGATGAATACGGACAAACAGAATTCCTAAACAGAATAAGCAACCCATACTGGTTCCAAGCACTATCATGCGTACTAGGATTTGACTGGCACAGTTCAGGAACAACCACAACAACACTCGGAGCACTAAAAAGAGCAATAAAACCAGAAAAACACGGAATATACCTAACAGGAGGAAAAGGAAAAAAATCCAGAAAAACACCAGAAGGAATAAAACACGCAGGAGAAACATTCAACCTAAAAACAAAACAAACCACCCAACTAATAAAATACAGCAAACTCTCAGCAAAAATAGACAACGGATGCATACAAGACAACTACAACCTCTACCAACACCACTTCTTCATAACAGAAAAAGGAAAATGGGCAGTAATACAACAAGGAATGAACCTACAAAACAAATACGCAAGAAGATACCACTGGATGAGTGACGAAGTAGACAAAATACTAGAAAACCCACACACAGCAATATCATGCGACAGCAAAACAAAAAACACATTAAACATGACAGCAAAAGAAAGCCAAAAAGTACAAAAAACAAGCATAGACCTAATAAACGACAACCCAGAACACCTAAAAAAATACTTCAAAAGAAAAGACCCCTCACAAACACTACTAACAGACTTCACCAACAAAACAGACTTCACAATGCCAAAACACCACCCAGTACTAGAAATGGACCTATCAGAACACGAATTTCAAGTACTAAAAAATGCATGGGAAATACAACCAGAAAAATACGAAGAACTACTAATGTTAAAAGGATTCGGACCCAAAAAAATAAGAG
Source organism: uncultured Methanobacteriaceae archaeon (assembly GCA_964547125.1). Lineage (GTDB taxonomy): Archaea > Methanobacteriota > Methanobacteria > Methanobacteriales > Methanobacteriaceae > Methanobrevibacter_A. The sequence goes on from CAZJLS010000027.1 coordinate 10,754, forward strand.
CACTAGCACTAATAAGCGACCTAGTATACGGAGAAGAAGCAAGTTGGAAAGACCCAGTAAAATACAGCTTCACACACGGAGGAAAAGACGGATTCCCCTACCCAGTAGACAGAGAAGTATATGACAACTCAATACAAACATTAAAACAAGCAATAGACGAATCAAAAATAGATAAAAAAGACAAACTAAATGCCATAAAAAGATTAGATGACTTCATAACATAACACCATTTGCTTTAAAAAATTACAACCTAAATTATAAAAAAAATATTTTATTGCTATGAATAATAAAAATTTAAAATAAAAATTTGATAAAAAATTGTGAGAGATTATGTTTTGCACACATTGTGGTATGGAGATTGGAGATGGGGACAATTATTGTCAAAATTGTGGACATTATCTGCCAAGTGATGATTTAAACAATCCTATGAAAACTTATGTTAATTATGTGGAAATAAACAATCCCTCAATAAAAAATATTATGGAAGCCGCACAAATTGCGGAGACAAATAAAAATTATACTAAAGCCATTGAAATATACAAAAAAGGGTTAAAAATTGAGAGTAATAATGAATTTTTACTAAATAATATAGCTATTAACTATGCACGAATTGGAAATATTAAAGAAGCTATAAATTATTCATATAAAGTATTATCAATAAATAAGTTTAATGAAGATGCATTATTTAATATAAGCAAATATTTATATGATATTGATGAAATTGATGAAGCTTATAAATATTGTAACCGTTTAATTCGAAGATACGGTGAAAATGAAATTGTGCTTGGAAAGAAAGCAGATATTTTATTTAAAAAAAATAGAAAGTATGTTGCATTAAAATATTATAAAAAAGTATTAGAATACAATCCAAACAATGTTTATGCATTATATAATATAGCATCAATACTTAAAAAACAGAAAAAATACCGAGAATGTTTAAAATATTTAAATAAATCAATTAAATTAGATAAAAACAATTTCATGCCCTTAAATATGAAGGGCATCGTTTTATCTGAAACAGGCCATACTGAAGAAGGATTAAAGTATTTTAAAAAAGCATTAAAAATTAAAAATAATGATTTGATTGTTTTAAAAAATATGGCAACAGCTTATTATAAATTAGAAAAAGATGAAGAAGCCTTAAAAATATATAATAAAATGTTAAAATTGAATCCTAATCATATTGAAACATTATTTGATAAAGTATGGATGCTTCTAGTTTTAAATAAATTTGAAGAAGCATTAAAAACTTGTGATAAAATATTAGAAATTGATAAAAACAATACTGATGCAGTAAAATTTAAAAATATGGCAATGGAACTTATTAAAAAAGATATACACATTGAATAATTGTTATTAAAATAAATTAATCGTTTTCATTGTGAAAGTTTAATTTTTATTTAATATATTTTTTGATATTTTGTTTATTATAAACTGAATATCTGGGTGAACATAGATAGTAATATATAAAGTAGTATCTAGATTAATATGGTTAGTACTATGTACATTAAATATTGAAGCTTTGTTTTCAATGGAATAATAGATAAGGAGTATCTACTTATTTTCTTCATGTATATTAACGGTTTTTCCATGTGCTGTTGGTATAACTTCAAATACGGGATTTGAGAATTCTAGTTCGAATTCTTTTCCATCCATTAATAGGTGTTGGAATACTGCTAGTGCTGCTACTTCGCTGTGTGGTTGTGTTGTTACACTAACATTCCAGTCACTATTTTTATAAACTTTGGTTGGTACTTTAGCTCCGCCTACAATAATGAGGATGTCAGTTTCTGAGTTTCTAACTTCTTCTACGATTTCATGTGCTTGTGAACCGTACATAGTTAGATGAACAATTTTTCCTCCGTTTTTGTGCCAATTTTTTATGATTTCCATGTAATTTTTTTTATATTCTACTTGGAAATCCCCTCCCCATCTGTTTACAATATCCATTACGTTACCTATGAGTTTTTGGTCTTCTTCTCCACTTAACCATACTTTTTCCGCTCCAAATGCTCTGGATGTTAAACATACGTGGGTTGTTATTCTAGCATCTCTTTTTACTCTATGATCTAATCTTAAAACATTGATTTTCAAATTTAATCCCTCTTTTATATTGTCATTGCTATTATCATTATTATTAGTGAAATTAATCTGCTTATTTCGTTACTTGCACCTAGTACATCTCCGGTTGCTATTTTGAAGTGTTTCATACTTATATAAGAGATTAGTGCTCCTCCAAGTATTCCGCCTAATATTCCAAATATTGCGAAATCAGGGTTAAGTATGTAACCTAAAATTAGACATATTATTATTGAAATTAAATATGTTGGGAATGTTAGGTATTCTATGAATTCTTTTCCTGTTCCGTCTGGTGCTGCTTTGGAACTTATGCATGTTGTTATTAGCCCTATTTTTCCTGCTATTTCACTTATTAGTATTAGAATTAATAAGTTTGTGCTAATGATTGTGTAAAAGCATGCTATGGTGCTTATGCCGACTAAAAATAGGGATGCTAATGCTCCTGTTCCACTTATAGGGTCTCGCATTATTTTTAATTTTTTTTCAGGGGTGCCTTGAAACATTATGGCATCACTAAAGTCTAATAGTCCATCTAAGTGATGGCATCCATTGATTAGTGTGAAAAATCCATAAACTAAGCATGCAACAAGTAGTGCGGGTAAATGTAGGATAGTGTATAATAAGTAGCTTAGGATAAGTCCTATAATTCCTACAAATAATCCTATAAATGGACTGAACCATGCCATTTTTGACATATCTTCTATTGTTGTATACCATTTAATAGGTATTATTGTAAAGAATGTTAGTAGTCCTATGATTGCACTTAATTTACCAGTTTTTGGTTCAAAGTAATCGTCGCGTTTTTCTTGGGTCATAAAAACTTATTTTCCTATATTTTTTTTTATTCTTCGAAGACTTTGCTCATACATCCTGCAATTAATCCACCAATAATATCATCTATCATTGGTCCTAGTTTAGATAGGATTCCTGGTTTTTTCATATCGTATCTTACAAAGTTGAATTGTGCTTTGGTTCCTGCGATTTGATTGCTTATTGCTAGTCCTAATACTTCATCTGTATATAGGTATGCTGGATCATCACTAACATCCACTTCTCTTAAGTGGTTTGATTGGAAGTCTTCTTCGGTGCGTAATGCTGCCATAAGTAGTGCTATAACATTAATATCAGTTAAACTTTTAAGTATTTCTTTTTTAACTTTTTGTTTTAGTTCTTTAGTTTTTTCTACTCCGACACATAATTCTAAACCAGTTTCCACTAAATCATCAACTGTTATTCCTTCAGCATATAAGTAGTCAAGTATTCCGAAGTTTAGTTTCATTTTTTTAAGAGATTTTTGACAGTTTGCAGATATTGATTTTTTAATATTTTCTATCAATTGTTCTTTATTTATATTATCGTCATCGTAAACCATTTGACTTATATCTACTCCATTGTCCATAATATATTCTTCATTAAAGCATTCTTCAGGTAAATTACAAGCTATAGTTAGAAATTCGTTTTTATTAAGAATTTCATCAATATGTTTTGGTAATTGGAGTTTTTGGAAAAATTTAGTTTTTTCTTTAATGCATGTTTTATAAATCTTAATTAGTAATTGTGGACTTAATGCATAGTCAATAAGTATTATTTGACCTATATCGCAAGTATATTCTTTATTATAATCTATTATTTTTAGATTATTATCATAATTTTTCACTTTTAAATCGTTATTTAAAATGTTAACAATTGTATAATTGTCATATTGGTTTTTAAGTAATTTTAACTTTTTTAGATTTGATGATATGTAACTTCCTTCAATATTATTTTCTTCTTTATATTCTTCGATAAATTCCATTAATTCAACATCGTTGAATTCTTTTTTTAGAATTTTATCGGATAATATGATTATATTTTCGGTTATATCAATACCATCACTTATTTTAAGGTCGTTGAATGTTAAAAAATAATCTGGATTGTTAATACAAATATATTCATCTGTATTTGTAATTCTTATTTCACTCACTATTTATACCCTCATTTTTTAGTAAAATTATTAATTTATTTATTATATAATATAATATTAAGATTAAAATATTTTTTATGAAAATTTTTTATTGAGGTTTGAATTTTTTATGGTATTTATTATTGACCCACAGCAAAGTGGAATATCTGGAAATATGTTAATTGGAGCATTAGTGGATATGGGTGTGGATTCAACTGAAATGAAAAATATAATGGAATCTGTTGCTGGGGAATTTGGTAAATTAAATGTTAATTTAGATAAAATTAATAAATCAGGTATACAATCAACATTCTGTAATGTTGAAATTTTAGAAGAAAAAGATAATAGTATTCAGTATACTGATTTAATTTCTAAAATTGATAAAATAAAAGAAAATAGTAATTATGATGTTAAAATTTTCGATAAGGCTAAAGAAGTCTTTAAATTAATTGCTGAGGCTGAATCTGAAGTCCATGGTTTCAGTCTGGATAATGTTCATTTTCATGAAGTAGGGGCATGTGATGCAGTTGCAGATGTTGTTGGTGCGTGTTATGGATATTATACTTTAAATATGGATGAGGATACTGTTATTGGTTTACCTGTTAGTGTTGGTGGAGGTAATATTGAATCTGCACATGGAAGAATACCAGTACCTGCTCCTGCAACATTGAATATATTGAAAGGTATAAATATTAAAGGAGGGCCTGTTAATACAGAATTAGCAACTCCTACAGGTTCAGCATTATTCAAATCTTTTTGCGATAAATTTGAAAAATTCCAACCAGAAATTAAAGCAGAACTTGTTGCTTATGGCGCTGGAAGTAAAGAATTTGATTTTCCAAATGTTCTTCGCTTAATAAAAAGTGAAAATATTGTAGAAAAACAGAAAATAAACGTTATTGAAACTAATCTTGATCATTTAAGTGGTGAAGAATTAGGATACTTATTCGATAAACTTATAAGTGAAGGAGCACGGGATGTTATAATCGTACCAGTTATTATGAAGAAAAATAGGCCTGGCCATCTTTTAAAAGTAATTTCAAAAGAAAACAAAACAGAACATTTATTAAAAATTATTTTCCAAGAAACTGGATCTTTAGGAATTCGAGTAACACCAATGACTCATAGGGGAGTTGCTAAAAGAGAATTTATAAAAATTCCTTTAGAATTTGATAATGAAAAATATGAATGCACATTTAAATTAGGATATATTGGTGAAGAATTAATTTCATATCGTCCAGAATATGAAGATATAAAAAAGATAAGTTTAAAAGTAAATAAACCATTAAATATTGTAATGGATAAGGCAATTAGTATTATTGTAGACTATTTAAATTAATGTGAGGTTTGTTACTTATTACAAAAAAGAAAAAAGCAATTTCAGTTTTATCTGGTGGATTAGATTCTCTTGTAGCAACAGCATATTATATAAAAGATTATGATATACATGCTTTAACATTCGATTATGGTCAAAAAGCAGTGGATAAAGAGATAGAAGTATCTAAAAAGATTTGTAATTTTTTTAATATGGAACACACAGTAATAAGTTTAGATTGGTTGGGAAATATTAGTAATTCTGCATTAAATTCAGATAAGGATATTCCAATTATTGAAAATGAAGATTTAGATAATCCTGACATGATGGAGGATACTTCTAAAAGTGTTTGGGTTCCTGGAAGAAATATTGTTTTCACTTCTATTGCAACTAGTTTTGCTGAGGCAGAAGATGCAAGTATTATTATTGTAGGTTGGGATAAAGAGGAGGCTGAAACTTTTCCAGATAATTCTAAAGAATTTTTAAATAGTTTTAATAATATGATACTTGATGGTTCAATATCTGATATTGAAGTTAAGGCTCCAGCAATTGATTTAAATAAGGAAGAGATTGTTGAATTAGGATTACAGTTAAACGCTCCATTGGAATTAAGTTACTCCTGTTATTCTGGAGAAGATATTCATTGTGGAGTTTGTGAATCTTGTATGCGTCGTAAAAGAGCATTTAAAAAGTTAAATATTGATGATCCAACAAGTTATAAAATGTGATATTTGGTTAATTATGAAAAAAGGAATTTTAATTGTACATTTGGGAAGAATTTTTATTGTACTTGCAATTTTATTATCTGTAGTTAATATTTACTATTGGAAAAATCATTGGATTGATATTTTATCTATTATTTTAGCTGCAATTGCACTGTTAATTGTTATTTTTGTCTCACGTAAGGTTTATTCTAATATTTCAACAAATGTTATGATTTTAAATGAGGCTATGGTGAATATTCAATTGTTAAATATTATTTATAAAGGTGTTATTGATTATAATTTTGAGTCTTTACCATTGGCTGTTGAAAAAGAAGTTAACGATAAGTTACCTATGGTTTCAATGGATCAAATTTTTAAGGCTTATAATTATGTTTTAAATATTCCAAAAGATATTAAGGTTTATTTGTATAAAGATGTTCAGATTACTAATGAACAATTAAAATCAGAAAAAGGTGTTAAATCTTTAATAAAAAATAAATATCCGTGGATGGATGATATAAGTTTAGATTTAACATTTAATTATTTTTTTTAGTTTAAAAAAAGAAAAATTTGTGGAGATTATTTTATTACCATTAATGCATCTCCTGCATTAATAGCATCTCCTTCATTTACATAGACTTCTGTAACAGTTCCATCGTTTTCTGCATGGATATCGTTTTCCATTTTCATTGCTTCAAGTACTGCAACTACATCTCCTTTGTTGACTTTGTCTCCAATGTTTACTTTGATTTTAAGAACCATTCCTTGCATTGAACTTGTTAATGCTCCTTCTACAGGTGTGAATGGTGCTTTTTCTTCATCACTGATTTCCATAAATCCTGTTGGGGTTATTTTAACATCGAACACATCCCCATCAACTTCAACAGAGTATTCTGTTGGTATTGCTAGGCTTTCATTTGCCATTTCAACTTGTTTTGCAGGAATTAGTTCTTCTTCTTCAGCTTCTCCTTTTAAGAATTTAGTTGCAATTGCAGGGAATAATGCAAGGGTTAACACATCTTCTTCTTTTTTAATTAAACCTTCTTCTTCCCCTTGTTTTTTATATTTCTCATATTCTCCTTCAAGTAAGTCTGCGGGTCTGCAAGTTATAGGTTTCTCATCACCAATTACTTTTTTAGCTAACTTTTTATTAATTGGAGCTGGAGGTTTACCATAATTTCCTTTTAAATATTCTTTAACTTCGTTACTAACATTTTTGTAACGTTCTCCACCAAGAACATTCATAACAGATTGTATTCCAACAATTTGACTAGTTGGAGTTACTAATGGAGGGTAACCCATATCTTTTCTAACACGAGGCATTTCTTCAAGAACATCATGATAACGATCAAGAGCATTTTGTTCTTTTAATTGTGATACAAGATTAGATAACATTCCACCAGGTATCTGATAAGTTAATACATCAGTATCGATACGTTCTGCAATAGGATCAAGTAAACTCACATATTTTTCACGTATTTTTTCAAAATACTTTTTAATATTATTTAATTTCTTTAAACTTAATTTTGTATCAAAATCTGTGCCTTGTAGTGATGCAACAATAGTTTCAGTTGGAGGTTGACTTGTTCCCCATGCAAGTGGGGATATTGCAGTATCTAAAATATCAACACCAGCTTCACATGCACTATAATAACTTATTGGACTTATACCACTAGTACAATGAGAATGTAACCCTATAAGTAAATCAGTTTCTTCTTTTAATCTACTTACTAATTCATAACTAGTGTGAGGATTAATTAAACCAGCCATATCTTTAATAGCTAAGGAATCACAATCAAGAGCTTCTAATTCTTTAGCCATTTCAACATATTTATCTATAGTGTGGAATGGGCTGATAGTATAACTTATAGTTCCTTGAACATGTCCACCAACACTTTTAGCTACTTTAATGGATTTTTCCATATTTCGAACATCATTTAATGCATCAAATATTCTAAATACATCCACTCCATTTTCATAAGATTTTTCAACAAATTTAGTTACAATATCATCAGGATAATTCTTATACGCTAATAAGTTTTGTCCTCTAAGTAACATTTGAATAGGAGTTTTTGTAATATTTTCTTTTAATTGTCTAAGTCTTTCCCATGGATCTTCATTCAAATAACGTATACAAGTATCGAATGTAGCTCCACCCCATGCTTCAAGTGAAAAATAACCTACATTATCCAATTCTTCAGCAATAGGTATCATATCACGGGTTCTTATACGTGTAGCTAATAAAGATTGATGAGCATCTCTTAATACGGTTTCAGTTATTCGCACAGCCTTCATACAACATTACACCTCGTATTGTTTTTTTTTTAATTAAGAATAAATTTAATTTTACAATCTTTTAATATAATTCATATCTAAAAAAGTTTAAAGTTCATTTTTTTATAATTAAAATATTAAAAAAAGATTATGAATTAAAGTAAATTTTTCATTAATCTTTATTATTTTATATAATTCTTATTTAAAATACTTTTTCTAAATTT
>CAZJLS010000028.1:0-19271 GCA_964547125.1 uncultured Methanobacteriaceae archaeon
TTTAATGTTTTACCAATAGTTAATCTACCATAACCTGTTGTTCCAATACCATCCAAATCATCCCAACCATAACCAGTTTCTTCAAATGCTTCCCCTGCTGCAATATTTACAGATTCCATAATATCTTTAGTTAACGTCCATCCAGTCCCTATAACTTTATTGTTTTCCATCAATATTGCTTTAGTTGTGGTTGAACCTGAATCTAAACCAAGAGTTAAACCTTCTTGTTTTTCACGTGCCAATATATTTCTTCTAGTTACTGTAGTTGCTAATGCTTCCATACGAATAAATAATTCATCAGCTTTTGTCCTTTCAGTAAATGAATAGGTAACAACAGGAATACGTGTATTATTTTGAAGATAACGACGAATTTCATTACGTACTAATGCTGCTTCCGCACAACGGAAACATGAAGCAACAAAAACAGCATCAGGTTTACATCTACCTTCAACAATACTCACTGCACGTGCAATCATTAGTTTAAGGCTTGAACTTTGTGCTGAAAAACCAAATTTTGCATATGCTTCATCAATGTATTCTAAATCAATTTCTGGAAGTATTATTTCAGCACCAAAAGTTAATGCTGCTTTTTCAATCTCTTTTTGAATACCACTATATTCTGTTCCACAAGATACTAATGCTATTTTAACCATTTTTAATAACTCCGTTTAGATTTTAAAGAAGCAATAAGATCATCTTCACTTAATTTTCTTTCATCAGAAGTTTTCATATGTTCAACTGAAGATTTATTACTATTATCTTCGTTAATATTTTCTTGTTTTATTTCTTCTTCAACAATTTCAATTTCATCTTCTTTTGAAACAATTTCTTCTTTATTTTTTTTAGTTTTTTTATTTGGATTTTCAATATTATCTAAAAATTCAAAAACATCATTAACCATTTCCATTGCTTCATCTCGATTTGTTGGATAGTCTAATTCGAGTTGAGGTATATCTCTTTGACGTAATAGAAATGTACTAATTTCATTTGTTCTTTGACAACCTACACAACCAAATCCATATGGTGCTCCATCAACAATGATTGCTGCTTCTGCTTCATCAATTATTGGACCTATAATTGCCATACGTCCACGAACTCCAGATGGAACCTCTATTGCTGCATATTTTAGTCCTGCTATAGGATCTTCTTCGGTTATATTCATAGGAGGAGAATCTATTTCAGGATCTTTAATTTTTTTACGCATTTCTTTTTGTAAAGCCAAAACTTCATGTCCTTTTCTTTCTATTAAATCTGCTAATACTAATGAATTAGGGGGATAAACTGCTACTTTAACCATAATTTTTAACTCCGTGATAAAAAAATATTAAATAATAATCTTTAATCTGTATTCTTTACAATTTCTTTAAATTCATCAAAATCTAGAGGTTTAGGTTTTACAACCTTAACTTCACGAGGATTTTTAAGAGAATCACCAACATATTCCAATATTTCAAATTCTTTTTCTAGTTGATGGAATCCTTCACGTGGCCCAAATCTATGTCCTCTGCAACGTCGAGGGTCACCTGGTGCGAATCCTCTATCTTTAGTAAATATATTTGGTGAATCTAATTTACGTATTTCTTTAATTGCTTTTAAAACATCTTCTTCTTTACCACTAACCATTGCCCCATAACATGTTTCTTTTATTGTTAATGGGAGATTTAATAAATGTAATTCATTAGCTAATTGATTTTCGCTAACATTTGCTTTAGGGCCTAGAATTATCATTCTATTAACAACTTCTGAATCCAAATCTTCTTTACCTAGTTTTGGACTCATGGTAAGATGTGGTTCTACTTTTTTCATTGTAATCATTTCCCTTTTTTTATTCATTGTCTTTTTATATATACTATGTCACCATCTTTTAGTTTAGAAATTGGTTCTAAATCAGATATTACTTCTCCAACAATGTTGGTTCCTTCAAATGGTTCTGCTGTAGGTCCAAATTCTTCATTATCTTCAATACGTATACCTATAACTCCCACATTTTTACGACTCATATTAGTAATACCTATTTTTCCTGCTTCAACTTTATCTGTTGGGGTGTTTTCGGGTAATAATCCTTTTGCTTCTTTATCATCTCCAGAAAACATGAACACTCCCATATCTTTAACTGCAAAGTATACTTCTAATGTACCGATTGGTTTTTCAACTAAACCAGTTAATTTATCAAAGTATGCTTTTGTACGTGGTGCTTCATCTGCTAAATCAATGATTATTATATCTTCTTTATTTAATCCTTTTGTTTGAACTTTACCTTTCTTGATAATATCTATTGTATTATCTGGTATTTGTTCTACTATTATTGCATTATCTTCTGTGATTCCTATTCTTTCTTGTTGGATATTATGTTTTTTAAGTTCTTCTTCAACTTGTTTTTGTGTTTTTGTTAATATTTTTATAGGTTCTGGAGTTGATTTTATTGTTATATTATCTCCTTGTTTAGCAATATCCACCAATTCCATACCTTTTGATATTTTCCCTATTGTTGTGTGGTTTTCAGATCTAACTCTGCTTTCACGATAAATATATATTCTTCCTTTACCTTTACCTTCATTACGTATTGTAACTAAACCTCTTTCTCTGTCCGCAATATCTTCGGGAGGTTTACCAATTCCTTCCAAACCATATTCTCCAATAAATGTGTTTGATTCATATCCTACATTTAGTGTATTATTTTGAATTAATGAAAAGAATTGTTCAGCAGATTGTGGGGAGTTTGTATTAATATCAACTAAGCAGTATGTGAATAATTGATTTCCTTCTTCTAGTTTGGTGTCTAGTTTGCTTATTGATGATGATTCTGTTATTGTTTGTCTTTCAATTACGGGTTCTATTTTATCTATTTTGTCATCATCAATTAATTGTTGTAGTGTTCTTATTCCCCCAATAACTTTTGCAAAAACTCCATTATTTGTTCCTTCTGGAACCCCATATATGTTTTCAATATCTTCTTTTGCGATAATTATATGGGTTGCATCATTACTGAATCCAGATAAACTTAATAAAACATCTTTTTCTTCATATTTATATGATTTTTTTGATGGTTTGAAGTTGGAGCTTGTTGGACCTATAGCTACTTCATTTGTGTTTGACCATCTGATTTTTAAGTTTTCGAATTCTTTGTAATGATTTTTCCAAAAGTCAATTAAGGGTTTAGATTCAGCATTATCTTTTAATTCAATTATTATGCTTCCTTTTTGAGTTTTTATACGGTATTTATTAACATTTCCTTCAAGTTCTGATTGTCCTTTTATAACGCACACAATATTCCCCGGAACATATGGTGCATTTGTTTTATCAATAGCATCTTGTATTGTTGAATCTGTAGGAATGTTAATTTCTTCGCCATTAACTTTAACTAACATAATATCCTCTTAAAAATATTATCAAAACTATTAATAATTTTTATAATATTATATTACTTATTAAATTGTTAATAATATTTTTGTATCAAAGATGAACAGTTTTAAAAAAAGATTATGTGCTTGCATTTATTTTTGTATTAAATAGTGGAAAATTATTTTATTTTTTAGACTATGTTTAAATAGTCTTTTGTTAAATTTAAGTGATTATTAAAAGTTTTTTTCATAAGACAGGATTTATTGATTGGTCAAAAAGTGTTAGTTCTTCATCTCTGTATTTAACATACATTTTTTTATCTTCAATTATTTCTCCAATCACATTTACTTCAAAATCATATTCTTGTAGAGTGTTTATTATTTTCTGTGTGTTTTTTGATGGTGCAGTTAGTACGAATCCTGCTCCAGGATATGATTTTAACCAATCTTCCCAATTAACATCTTTATTTTTAGGTATTTTTTCTAAAATTACTTTTGCTCCAACATTTGATGTTTCACATAGCATTTCTAGAGTTCCTAAAGTTCCTGGATTACTTATATCCTTACCTGCAGATACTAGTTGAGATTCTGCTATTTTTTTCATTATTTTGATTTGGTTTTGAACTATTGTTTTGTCTTTGAGGTATGTTGTATCCCAGTTTAATGGAAAGTCTGGGTGCTGTCTTCCATCAGTATCTATTGCCACTATTATTTTATCGTTGATTTTAGCATTTGAACTTGTTATTATTTTATCTTTTTCTGCTATTCCTGCTATTGCAATTCCTAATGAGTCAAATTCAGCATCAGGGTGTAGGTGTCCTCCAACTAATGGAATGTTGAATTTTTCACATCCATCCTTAATACCTTTCATTAGTTCATCATATATTTTTTCATTATTTATTGAGAGTATATCTACCATTGCTAATGGTTTACCCCCCATTGCAGCAATATCATTAACATTTACAAGTACTGCACAGTATCCTGCCCAATAAGGATTATAATTCATTATTTTGCCCCATATTCCATCTGCAGCCAATAGTAATACTTTATTGTCCCCAATATCTATTGCGGAGGCATCATCCCCAAAATCTAACAATACATTACCTGAAACATTATATATATCTTTGAGAACATCTGTGACTTTAGCTATGTCTTTTTTTCTAGTTACTCCTTCAAATTCTTTAAGAGATTTAATAAGTTCTTTAAAATCCACTTTTATGACAACAACCTGTAATTTTTATTTTATAATTAAAAATAATAGTATTATTTTATTTAATAAATATTATAATCGCAATTTATATTATTTACTATTTTTATTATATCTTCAGTTAATTTGTTTATTATTTCTTCTGTACTTTGAGTGTTTTTTATTTGCAATATCTTTTCTTTATTGAATATTTTAGTGAATATTTCTTTTCCAATAATATCATCATGATTTGGTTCTAATTGAATTATTTTTGATTTATTGTTTTTAAATCCCTTTTCAACTATTTTATCCAAATCCCCATCAGTTATTCCTATAATTGGTATGTTGAAACGATATAATATATCTGATGCGAGCAATGTAGTGTCATCTCCTATTGTTATTACCAAATTACATTCTTTGTATTTGTAGACATCTTCTGCTGCATGATCTAGATAAGCTATTTTAAAATTATTCATTATTTTGTTTGTTTTAATTATTCTTGGTTGTATATTATCTGTTTTTCTAAGAAGTCCTGTTTTTATTATTGCTTTTTTTAAGTTTACTTTTCCAAGTTTTTCTACACCATGTTGTTTGATTTTTCCCCCAATAATATCTGTTATAAAACCATTTTTGGATATTAAAGTGAGATTTGATGATGTTGATTTTCCTATAACTACACCATTAACAAGTATGTTTTCATTTGGACTTACCCCATAAACTGAACGTTTAAAATCATCTTCATTATTCTTTTCATTGAAATATTTCAATCGAATGTCCTCTGGAGAGACAATTTGTAATTCCAACTGATTAGCAATGATATTTGCAAATTTAAGTGTTGAAAATGATTTAGACGGGAATCTTGAATCTTTATTGGAATTAAGTATTATTTCATCACCATCCCACACTATAACACTCCCATCATCTTCTCCAGGCCGTTCTATTTGAATTACTGGAGTTTCTGTATCTTTTAAATGTTTTGAATAATTATTAAAAACTTTATACCCAAAGACATGCCCCGTAGTTGATGATTTACCATAATTTAATAAAAATATACAGTCCATTTTTTCATTTTTAAATCTTTTAAGTGATTGGCTTGGAAGTAATTTTTCCCCAATATTAATAATATTTTCTAATGATGCATCAATAACTGCAGTTCTACCCATTGTTCCCCCAAGTCGACATGAAACATTTCCATAATTAGATAAAATATTTAAAATATAAATTGCATATCCAGAATCTATTATTCCCGGCCCATGTACAACTACTCCAATTTCCATATTTTCATATCCACCCTAAAATTAAAAAATGAATTTCTTTTTTCAAATATTATTTTTTTATTCGCCTATTAAAAAGTGAAGCTCCGCAAATTTCACAATCATCATATGGATAATCTTCAGGATAATCTTTTCTACACCCATTACATGTTTTAACCCAATTATATACTTGTTTAATTCCTTCAGTGATAATACTTTCAAATGGGATATTTAATATTTTTAAAACATTTTGGATTGAATAATCATCAGTTAAAACTTTAATATTTTCATATTCATTTTGAAGTTCTAAAGCTAAAGCCAATAACATTTTATCTGGCTGTGATAATCTTAAAGTGTCTCCAGATTTTTTAATAATATTTTCTAAATCTTCAACATATTCAGTAGAAGGATTTCTAATACTTAACCTATTTTCATCAATGGCTTGATTAAATCTTAATGGAACTTCTAAAGCTTTAATTTCATAACTAATATCTGAAACTGTGTAATTCAAATTTCCTGTAGGTTCATAACCATTGATAAATGCAGAAGCATCCAATATGTAAACAATATTCTTCATTAAAAAATTACCTTACTATTTATCAAAAATATAAATATAATTAATATATTAAATATTTTAATATTTGATAATTTATTAATTATATATTATATTGAAAAAAAATGATAATAACAAAAACATTATTTTGATTAAAATGAATAGTGAAACTATGACCCAACATCAAAAAGGAAAATTAAACGATATAACCTGTGGAATAATAACTTTAAGTGATAGTTTATCAGAAAAAGGAAGTAAAGGTATTGAAGAAGATCTTTCAGGCCAATATATTTATGAAAAATTAACAGAAGAATATGAAGTTGTTGATTATGTGCTAATTCCTGACGATGAAATCAAATTATTGAAATCAATATCTAATATGGCCAGTAAAGACATTGATATTATAATTACAAGTGGAGGTACTGGTCTTGAAAGTAAAGACATAACTGTCGAAACTTTACAGAAAAGATTTGATAAAGAGATTCCTGGATTTGGGGAAGAATTTAGAAGAAGAACATTCCAAAAACTGGAAAGTGGAGCATTACTTACACGAACAACAGCTGGAATATATAATAAAACTTTAATTTTTGCATTACCTGGATCCCCAAATGCTGTTGAATTAGGTCTTGAAATTATTTATCAAGAACTTAATCATTTAGTAAAACATACAAGACACTAAAAATAGTATGAAAAAATGTTTTTTTATTTTAGAAAAACTCACTAACAGAGATTAAAGGTTCTAATTGAATATCTTCATTAGCAAAATTTTCAATTGCTCCTTCTTCACGATCAACACATACAAAGGCTCTACTTACTTTTC
Source organism: uncultured Methanobacteriaceae archaeon (assembly GCA_964547125.1). Lineage (GTDB taxonomy): Archaea > Methanobacteriota > Methanobacteria > Methanobacteriales > Methanobacteriaceae > Methanobrevibacter_A. Next base: position 7,154 of record CAZJLS010000028.1, read on the forward strand.
CACCATTATCTTGAATAGCATGTATTGCTTTAAGTAATGATCCTCCAGTTGTTGTAACATCTTCTACAACAATAACATCATCATTTTCAACTAGTTCCCCTTCAATTAATTTACTTGTACCATAACCTTTTTTTTCTTTACGTATCATTAACAATGGTAATTTAGATTCTAATGATACTGCAGTGGCTATTGGAACTGCCCCTAATGCTGGACCTGCAACTTTATCAATATTATCATTTTTTATTTTTTCATTAATTAAATAGGATATTGTTGAAAGTATTTCAGGATCTGTTATTGCTCTTTTCATATTAACATAATAATTGCTTTTTTTACCACTTGCTAATGTGAAATCTCCTTTTTCAACAACTTTATTATTTTTTAATAGATTAATTAAATGTTCTTTATTGGTCATTTTTAAATCCTTAATGATTTTATATATCTTTGAGAAGTATTTTATCTCCTATAGAATGAACTGCTTCTATTGGTATTAAATCTTCGGTTTTTTTAATACTTATTTTTTCTTGAATGTTTCCTCTTTGAACAACAATGTTTTCAATTTCAAATGTTTCTGGGTTGAAATCTAAATCCATAATTTTACCAATAATATTTACATTTGAATCTAATACTTCTTTACCTATTAATTCTTTAGTTTTCATAAATTTTTCCTCCAAAAATGAATATAAAAAGATTATAAAATAAATATTAATTTATTAATCTTTTTATTTATTTAAAGTAGAAGGTTAAATAAAATTTTTAATCTTCACCTTTGTTCCAATTAATAGCACCATAAACAACACATAATAATGCTGATAATATTATTAATATGTAAACACCCCAAATCCATGGGTCTTCAATTCCTAAAACCATCATTATGCTTTATCTCCTGATTTTTTAATACCTTTAAATGATTTTTCTAAGGTTTCATCATCTAATGGTTTTGTAAGTAAACTTACTATCACAAAAATTATTGCACTTATTGGTACTGCTATTATTAATGCATCTACTGATGGCCATGGCATTGTAGATATTAGCATTGGTTTACCTGTTAAAAATTGACAGATTCCTAGACTTGTTGCAGTCTTTTTGAATATGAATACTAACCAAAATAAACTTGCAATTGTTCCAGATACAATTCCTGCTATAGCTCCTTCACGTGTTGAACGTTTCCAGTAACATGCGCCAAGATAAGTTGGTAAAAATGCTGCTGCACAAATACCAAAGAATAAACTTGTTCCTAATGCCACAATACTTCCTGGAAGTGATAAACCTATAATAAGAGATAATACAACAGCAATTAGAATACCTATTTTTGATAGTGTGGTGGATGCATTATCTGATAATTTTTTATTACGTAATGTTTCTATTATATCATGTCCAAGTGCAGTTCCTTGAGTATGGTATTGTCCACTCATAGTGCTCATTGCAGCTGCAAGTAAAGTTAAAAGGAATATGTAAACAAACCATTCAGGCATTGCCACATTAATAAATGTTGGTATAATTTTATCAATATTTCCTCCAACAACATCTACTGCAATTTGCCCCATGTGTTGCATAAAGTACACATTAGATAATGATCCAACGATATATGCAGTTGTTGGGATTACTGCAATGAAAATTCCTCCAACAAGAATTGCACGGTTTAATTCTTTATCTGATTTAACTGTCATAAATCTAACTGCTAGTGACGGTTGAGCAATTACACCAATACCTACACCCATAATTGTAGTAGTTACTAAATTCCACCAAAATGGAGAACCTAATGTAGGGAAAGTTGTCCAACCAGTTCCACCCTCTGCTAAGGCACTTGCAGAGTATAATGGAGCCATATTAGTTAATGCAGTATTAGCATTTGATATTCCTCCTAATTGAACATAAATAAATACTAATAATACTAACATTCCTGCAAACATAATACTTCCTTGCAATGCATCAGTATACATAACGCCTTTTATACCACCATAAAAGACATAAACTGCAATAATAACAGATAAAATTAATAGTGCTAAATTAAAATCAAGTGTTAATGTTGTTTCCATAAAACGAGCAGCACCAATCATCACAACTGCTGCATATAAGGGCATTCCACAGAATATAATAAGTCCACTGAAAATTTGTATAAATTTACTATTAAACCTACGGCCTAAAAATTCAGGAAATGTTACAGAACCTAAATTTTGACCAATACGTCTTGTTCGTTTACCTAAAAATGCAAATGCTAAAAATATACCTACAATAATATTTAACCAAGCTAACCAAAGAATACCCATACCATATTTTCCAGCTATCCCCCCAAAACCTACAATTGCAGCCGTCGATATAAATGTTGCACCATAACTTAAAGCCATAATATACGGATTAGTTTCACGTCCTGCAATAAGAAAATCTTCAGATGAGTGGGTTCTTCTATAAGCTAAATATCCTACTAATATAACCATTATAAAATAGATTACAAATACTGAAATTAGTAAATAATAATTCATTAACTTAAAACCTCACAAAAAAAATAATAAAAAAATATTTTTCTCATTTTATTATCCCTATAAAAAAAAATAAAGAAATAAAATAAAAAAACAATTGATTTTAAAAAAAATAATTTTTTTAAAACTATTTAAAAATACAATAATCAATATATTTTTTATTACATTCAATAATTATAATAATAAGAAATATTTAAAACTTTATTTAGTTAAGAAAAATAATTAATAACTAAAAAAATATGAAGGAAAAAAATAAAATGATATGGAATAAAGCTGCAGAATGTATGTCTGATGAAGATAAATCAGAACTACAATTAAAACTATTACAAAACTCAATAAAAAATGTTTATGACAATGTTCCCTTCTACAAAGAATTATTTGATGAAGCGAACATAAAACCTGAAGACATCAAAACTTTAAAAGATATTGAAAAAATACCCTTTACAACAAAAACAGACCTAAGAGCAGCATATCCTTTTAAAATGGAAGCAGTCCCAGAAGAAGAAATTGTTGAAACCCACTCATCAAGTGGAACAACAGGAGTTCCAACAGTATCAGAGTACACAAAAAAAGATATTGATACATGGGGAGAAATAGTTGCAAGAGGATTAGGCATGTGTAATGCTACACGAAAAACACGTGTCCAAAATGCATATGGATATGGTTTATTTACTGGAGGATTTGGTATACATCATGGATCCAACACATTAGGATGTATAGTTATACCTATAAGTGCAGGAAACACAAAAAGACAAATAGACACAATAATGGACTTTAAAAGTAACATATTAACTTGCACACCTTCTTATGCAGCATATATTGGAGAAAGTCTTAAAAAAGCCGGATACAAACCAGAAGATAATAATCTAGAATATGGTATATTTGGAGCAGAAATGTGGACTGAAGAATTAAGAAGTAGAATAGAAGAAAGTCTAGGCATAACTGCATTAAATATTTATGGACTAACCGAAGTAATGGGTCCAGGAATTGCTATTGAATGTGAAGAAAAAAATGGATTACATTTAGCAGATGATCATTTCTACCCAGAAATCATAAACCCTGAAACTGGAGAAGTACTTCCCGAAGGAGAAACTGGAGAATTAGTTTTAACCACACTAACAAGAGAAGGAACACCAGTAATAAGATTTAGAACCAAAGATATAACTGCAATACATAAAGAAAAATGTGAATGTGGAAGAACAAGTTGGAGAATAGAACGTATAACTGGAAGAAGTGACGATATGCTCAAAATAAGAGGCGTTATGATTTTCCCATACCAAATTGAAAGAGCACTATTCAAAAACAAAGAAATACAACCAACATACCAAATACATGTAACAAGACCAGAACTTTTAGATGAAATAGAAGTAAAAGTCGAAGTAGAACCAGAGATGTTTTCAGATGAAATGAAAGAACTAACTACCATTGAAAGAAAACTTGCAAAAGACATAAAAGATGAAATAGGATTAAGAGTAAATGTAACACTTGTAGAACCAGATACTCTCCCAAGAAGCGAAGGAAAAGCTATAAGAGTTATTGATGAACGTGACTTTAGTTAAAAAAAATAATAAATAAGAGGACCATAAAATGAAAATCAAACAAATATCAGTATTTGTAGAAAACAAAGAAGGCAGAATAAAAAGTGTTCTTGAAGCATTATCATCCGAAAATATCAATATTAGAGCATTATCCATAGCAGATAGTGAAAAATCAGGAATTATACGATTAATCGTAAACGATAGTGAAAAAGCAAAAAAAGCACTAGAAAATCACAAATTCATTACAAAAGAAACAGAAGTAATTGTTGTTGGAGTTCCTGATGAACCAAACGGATTAAACAAAACCTTAGCCATACTTGAAAATAAAAAAATCAATGTAGAATACATATATGCATTTGTAAGTCATAAAAAAGACGAAGCAATAGTTGTTATGAAATTAGATAAACCTGAAGAAGGACTTGAAGCATTAGAAAACAAAAATGTGACCATTTTAAGTCAAGAAGATATTGAAAATATTTAAAATAAATATTTTCTTAATCTTTTCCTTTCCAAGTATTACCACATTTAACACATTTATAAAAAATAGTAGGTGCTTCATCAGCACTTCTTGTTTGTTGCATCCACCAAGCAATTTTAGTATTACCACATCTATAACATTTCCCTTTTGTTGTAGGTAATGTTATAACATCTTCATCTATAAGGATAACTTCTTTTTTCTCTTTTTCTTCACCTTTTGCAGTATACTGTTCCTTAATAATTTTTGATTCCACATCTTTTGTATATCCACACTTACACTTTAATTTGTTATTACGTGGCATTAACATTGAATTACATTTAGGACAAAATTCCATTTTATTAAATTACTCCAAAAAAAATAATATTCAATTAAAAAAAAAAATACACAAAAAATATAGAAATAATATTTTATTGTGTATTTGGTGTTTTAACATTTAATTCAGATATTGTGTCTGATACTTGGTTTCCTAAATCTTTTATATGATTAATTAGTTTATCTTTTTTATTTCCATTCATTAGTATGTTTTCTAAAACATCACTTAATGTCTCACATGGAATTATTTTAACCATCTTTTCGTATTTAGATTCTAACATCACATCTTTTAGATTACTTTTAGGAATCAGTACTGTTTTAATTCCTGCTTCTGCAGCTGCTTCTATTTTTCCTGTTGCACCACCTATTGGCATGACATCTCCACGTACATTTAGTGATCCAGTTAATGCTACAGATTGGTCAAGAGGTATTTCTTCAATTGCACTGATTACTGCTGCTGCTATTGAAACACTTGCACTGTCTCCTTCAACACCATCATAGGTTTGTATGAATTGTACATGTATATCATAATCAGATATGTTTTTGTTGGTGTATTTTTTAACTAGTGCGCTCACATTTTCAACGGATTCTTTTGCTATTTCACCTAGTTTTCCAGTAGCAATTATTTTTCCTCCGTTTTTGTTTTGAGTTGGTGCGGCTTCTGCTGCTATTGGAGATACTATTCCAGATCTATCTCCAATTATTGCTAAACCATTTACCATCCCTATTTTTCCACCATCTGGTTTGAAGACACTGTAGTCTTTTCTATTTTCGATTGACATATCTGCCATTTGTTGTTCTAGTGTTCTTGAATATTTTTTAGCAGTTATAACATGTTCAGATGTTACAAATTCTGCTCCTTCTTCTATTGCAACATCTCCAGATGCTCTGACAAGCCCTCCTAAATCTCTTAATTTTAGAGTTAAGGAGTCTTTTTTACCTGCTCTTCGTTTTGCTTCTATTATGATTTCATCTAATGCATCTGGTTTGAATTGTGGTATTCTTCCATCATTTTTAACTTCTTGTGCAACAAATTGGACTAATTTTTTACGGTTTTCTATAGTGTCATCCATTGTATCTTTCATAAATACTTCGTAACCATATCCACGAATTCTTGATCGCATTGCAATGTGCATTCCTTCAAGTACTTTTATGTTTCCGGATGCTACGAGTACAAAATCACATGGTACTGTTTGTGTTCTTACCATTGCCCCACTACTGTTTTCACTTTGTCCAGTTATGGAGTATTTTTTTTCTTGCATTGCAGATAAGAGTTCTTGTTGGGTTTTTGTTGACATTGTTCCTATTTCATCTATGTATAGAACTCCTTTGTTTGCTTTGTGTATCATTCCTGCTTCTACTCTTTCGTGAGGCGGTGTTCCTAATCCTCCAGATTGATATGGGTCGTGTCTAACATCACCAAGTAATGCTCCTGCATGTGCTCCTGTTGCATCCATGTATGGTGCAAATCTTCTTTCTCCATTGTTAACTAATAATTTTGGTGCTAATACATTGTTTCTTGGTTTGAACTGCATAGATATAAATACTATGAATAGTACTGCAATTATAGATTCGAATACTTTTTGATAATAGAAACCAAGAGTAAATACTGCTACTACTGCAAATAAAGTTATTAGCATTTTTCGTTCATCATGAATTTTTGATTTTGATTTGTTTGCTTTTACTATTTTTTTACCTTCACCTGCAGGTACTGGACGTATTATTGGATTGTTTTGATCTTCTGCATTAGGATATACTAATATATCTTGTAATACTTCAGGAGGGAGTAATTCTGCCATTCCTTTTGCTAGCATTGATTTCCCAACACCTGGGTTTCCTATAAGTAATACATTTCTTCTTTGTTTAGCTGCTTTTTTTATTGTTTCTACTGATTCTTCGTGTCCTATGACTTGGTCAATTAAAAGTGGAGGTACTTCTATATCTCCAGTAGTGTTGATGTTTTCATAATCTAACATTGGTTTTGTTGCAGATGGTTTTGGTTCTTCTTTTTTTTCTTCTTTTTCTGTTGTGTTATTTGATGAAATTTCTTGTTTACCTCCATTTGTTTCTTCGTTTGTTATGTTTGGTGAATTTTCTTCTTTATTATCCTCTATTTTTTCTTCAATAGTAATATTTGGTGAATTTTCCTCTAATGTCATAATAAACGTCCTTTATTTTTAGTATTATTATAAATCTATTGTTTTAAATATTTTAATTAACTTTTGTTATTTTATCATATTATTATAATTAATCTATTAATATATAAATATATTGATTTTAATAAATTTTTGTTACTTTAATATTAATTATAACAAATTTAAAAGTAATTAATAATTTTATTTCGATTAACATAAAAAATTTATCATATAACAACAAAAAATCAAATAAAATTAAGAATAATAAAAATTAACTTTAATTAATAATAAAAAACAAAACAATATAAATAGTATAAAAAAAATAAAAAAGGAATTAAAAATGACAAAATGCATAATGATTCAAGGAACCTCCTCAAATGCAGGTAAAAGCATACTAGTAGCAGCACTATGCAGAATTTACAAAAATAGAGGATATAAAGTGGCACCATTCAAATCACAGAACATGTCATTAAATTCTTACACAACAATAGAAGATAAAGAAATAGCAATAGCACAAGTCTTCCAAGCAGAAGCAGCTAAAATTGAACCTACCTCAGATATGAATCCAATACTCCTAAAACCTAAAGGCGAATTCATATCACAAGTAATAATAAACGGCAAACCAGTAGGCGATATGAATTTTTATGATTACCAACACAAATATCGTGAAACAGCATTAAAAGCAATTACAGAATCATTTAACCGACTAAAAGAAGAATATGAAATCATAATCATAGAAGGAGCCGGATCACCTGCAGAAATAAATATGCGTAAAGAAGATATTGCCAATATGGAAATAGCTCACCTTACAGATTCAAATGTAATACTCGTTGCAGATATCCATCAAGGAGGAGTTTTCGCATCAATTGCAGGAACATACATATTACTAGATGAAAAAGACCAATCCAGATTAAATGCAGTAATTATTAATAAATTCAGCGGAAACCTAGATATATTAAAACCTGGAATTGATAAAATTGAAGAAATAACAAAAATACCAGTTTTAGGAGTTGTACCATATGCACACGATATACAATTACCTGAAGAAGATTCTGCAAGTTTAAGTGAACATGAATTTAAACAAGGCAAACCTATAACCATTGGAGTTATGAAACTTCCAAAAATAGCAAATTTTACAGATATCGACCCATTCGAATATGAAGACGATGTTAGTTTAAAATTAATCAACATAAACGATAATATAGGAGATGTAGATGCTCTTATAATCCCTGGAACAAGAAATACCATTACAGATATGATTGCACTTAAAGAATCTGGAAAAGCAGATGAAATAAAAGAATTAAGTAAAAATATTCCAATCATTGGCATTTGTGGAGGTTATCAAATACTCGGTAAACGCATCTATGATAAATTTAATAGAGAATCAAATATTGGAACTATTGAAGGTCTAGGATTGTTAAATATTGAAAGTACATTTATACGTGATGAAAAAGTAATTAAACAAAGTAAAGGTCGAATTGTATCCAATAACAATGAAATATTGAAAAATATTAATGGTGAACTAATAAAAGGTTATGAAATTCATGAAGGCACTAGTACAATTAATACTAATCCTTTAATTATGATTGAAGAAGGTATTGGTAATGATGATAATAGTAATTTTGATGGTGCTGTTCAAGGAAATATTATAGGCACTTATTTCCATGGTTTATTTACTAATTATAATTTCAGACGCTCATTTTTAAATTATATTCGTTCTAAAAAAGGTTTAAAATTAGATAATGGCGATATTGATTATTATATTACTCGAAAAGACGAGAATATTGAAAAATTAGCTAAACTTATTGAAGATAATGTGGATATGAGTTATATTGATAAGTTACTATTTGAATAAAAAAAAAAGTTGGTTTTATTTTTGGAAGTAAATTCCCATAACATTGGGTCGTAATTTTTCTTGTTTAAATTCTGTATATCCCCTATTTTTGTAGAATTGAATATTGCTTTTTATTATATCAGAAGCAAAAATTTCGAATCTTTTATTTTTGAATCTGCTTTCAAGTTCTTCTAATAATTGGGTTCCAATACCATGTTGTCTGTAGCTTGGATGCACTATTAATTTTGAAACTTTAATAGTATCATCTTCTTCAATTGCACGTATAGATCCTATTATTTGACCCAAATCATCAACAGCTTTTAATATTGTTCCATTGAAGAATTCTTCTTCTATTTCTTCTTTTGTTTCAACTAATTCAGGTATTTCATAGTCATTCAATAATTTAGCCTCATCTTGATAAGCTAAATATTGTAATTCTAATATTGTTCTTAAATCTGAAATAGCTGCATCTAAAATTAACATCGTATATTCTAATTTGTAGGTATGTTGTAAATAAAATTTTTCTTTTGAAAATTTTAAAAATATCATAAAGTGAATAATAAATAAAATTTTTATTATTCAACTTAATTTTTTTCAATTAATTTAAATCTCTTCCAAAGATATGTACTGCTGCTGTACCTCCAGTACCTCCAACATTATGTGCCATACCTATTTCTGCACCATCAACTTGACGTTTTCCACCGTCTCCTCTTAATTGCCATGTTATTTCACATGCTTGAGCTATACCAGTTGCTCCTAATGGATGTCCTCTTGCTTTTAATCCTCCAGAGGAATTTATTGGGAAGTCGCCATCAATTCTTGTTTGTCCATCCTCAATTGCTTGACCACCTTTACCTTTTTCTGCGAATCCTAAATCTTCTACAGCAAGTAAACCATTAATTGAGAAACAATCATGCACTTCTGTAACATCTATATCATTTACAGTTACATTTGCCATTTCATATGCTTTTTTAGATGCGACTTTTGTTGCATTTAGTGTTGTTATATCTTGTCGGTTGTGTAATGCCATTGTATCTGATGCTTGTGCTGATGCTTTAACATAAACTGGTGTGTCAGTATATTTTTTCGCTTCTTCTGCAGGACATAATACTACTGCTGCCGCACCATCTGATACTGGTGAACAGTCCAGGAGTGTTAATGGATCAGCTACTTTTGTTGAATTTATTACTTTGTCCACAGATATTTCAAATGGAAATTGTGCATTTGGATTGTTTTTTGCATTAGCGTGATTAACTACACTGAATTCAGCTAATTGTTCACGTGTTGTTCCATATTCATACATATGTCTTTGTGCTATCATCGCATATAATGATGGGAATGTTGCTCCTTGTTGTGCTTCCCATTCCATATCTGATGCAGTTGCGATTGCAGGTGTTGCATCAACTACATCTGTCATTTTTTCAACTCCTGCAGATATTACTACATCATGATATCCTGATGCAACAGCCATAATTCCTTGTCTTAATGCTAATCCTCCAGATGCACATGCTGCTTCTACTCTAGTACATGGTATTGGGTTTAATCCTGTATGATCAGATATTAATGATGCTATGTGTTCTTGGTTTACAAAAAGACCTGATGACATGTTTCCAACATACATTGCATCAATATCATTTCCTGATATGTTGGAGTCTCTTATTGCGCCTAATCCTGCAGTGGTTATTAATTGTCTAAATGAAGTATCCCATAGTTCACCAAATTTTGTTTGGGAAACTCCTATTATTGCAACATCTCTCATTTTATTTATTCACCTTCTTAAAAGAATATATTTCCTATTTTTTATGCCATTTTTATTTTTCCTTTGAATTTTGCATATACTGAGTAGTCAACATATTGTTTATCATTTATATAATCTTCTGTTTTTGGAGCTAAATCTTGTACTTCTTTTATTTTATCGTTTACTGTTATGACGAATCCGTCACTTCCTGATCCTGAACCGTAGGAGATTGCAAAAATTTTATCTCCAGGTTCTGCTTTATCAAGTATGTTAGATAGTCCTAGTGGTACAGCTCCAGAGTATGTGTTTCCTATTGTTGGAGTTAATAAACCATCTTTATATTGTTCTGTTGTGAAGCCTAATTTTTTTGCGGCTCTTAAGTAAAATTTCCCATTAGGTTGGTGGAATACTGCAAAGTCATAGTCTTCTGGTTTGGAGTTTGTTTTTTCTAGTAAACCTTTTGCTGCCCCGAATACATGTTTGAAGTATGCAGGTTCTCCTGTGAATCTTCCCCCATGTGATGGGTATGGTTGACCTTCTCTTCTGTAAAAATCAGGTGTGTCTGTTGTGTAACTGTATGTTGTTTCTATGTCTGCTATTGTGTCTTTCTTTCCGATTATATATCCGGCTCCTCCCGCAGATGCGGTGTATTCTAATGCATCTCCAGGTGCTCCTTGAGATGTGTCTGCACCTATAGCTAAACCATATTCAATCATTCCAGAGTCTACTTCTCCCATTACTGCTTGTATTCCTGCAGTTCCAGCTTTACATGCAAATTCTAAATCTGCAGCAGTGAGTTCTGGAGTTGCACCTAATGCTTCTGCAACTATTGTTGCTGTTGGTTTAACTGCATAAGGGTGAGATTCTGATCCCACATATATTGCCCCAATTTTTTTAGGGTTTATTTGTGCTCTTTTTAGAGCGTTTCGAGCAATCATTACAGATATAGTTACAGTGTCTTCATCTGATGAAGGTACTGATTTTTCATTAACAACTAATCCGTTTGATATGGATTCGGGATTATCTCCCCATACTTTGGCGATTTCTTCTACTTTTATCCTATATGAAGGGATATATGCTCCATATCCCACAATTCCTGCCATAAAAAAATCACAACCGTTATCTTTTTAATTTAATTATATTTTATTTAATTATTATTAATTTTTTATTGAAATCAAAAAAATATATTAATTTATATTTTTAGGGTTTTTGTATATAAATAATTTATCTAAATATTTTATATTAAGAGAAATAAGATAAAAAAATAGTATTTTTAAAAGATAAAGCATAAAATTTAGAGTTTAGATGAAAAATAATTAATTTAATGAAAAAATAGTTTAGTAAATGCAGTCGCCGGGATTCGAACCCGGGTCGTAGGCTTGGAAGGCCCAAATAATAACCAGACTATACCACGACTGCATATATTTTTAAAAAATGCGGCGTCCGGGATTTGAACCCGGGTCTCTAACGTGGCAGGCTAGAGTCTTAACCAGGCTGGACTAACACCGCATGATTTAATATTATATATGAAAATAATAAAAATTAAATTTTAATTATAACAGTATTAAATAATATTTTTATAATATATAAATTTTTTGGTGAAAAT
>CAZJLS010000029.1:0-18443 GCA_964547125.1 uncultured Methanobacteriaceae archaeon
ATAATAATAATAATAATAATAATAATAATAATAATAATAATAATAATAATAATAAGCTATTTTATATTATTTTAATGATTTTTAAAAATATTCTCATACACACATACGTACACTGTGCATAATTTTAGGTAAATCCTTTCCTGTACATTTTTTTGCAAAAATTCAATACATTTATACGTACACTGTGCATTAATGCTCAAAAGAAAATAGTATAAAAAGTGATATTGAATTACAAAAAATTAAATTCAAAATAATCCCAATTTTTTTCTAAATTTTAAAATTCAATATCTGTTGCTTCATTTTTTATAATAGTACCATAAAAAAACACTAACTCTTCAATAGGTAAATTAAACTCAGATAATAAACTCCATTTATCAGTAATTTTAACAGAATCGTCTTTTGTGCTTAAATAGAAAAAAGAAGCAACTAACAAATATTCACATTTCCATTCTAGAAATAAATGTGTAACAGAACATAATAAATAGTACAAATCATTTTCTTTAACATCAAAAGACTCATATAATTTATTTATTAAATCTTTATATTCTTTTTTTATTATATCATATTGCTCTCTGTTTTTCTTCCATTGTATGTATTCTTTGTTTTTCTTTTCACTATCTTCTTCTTGTAATTCTTCTAAAAATTGCACTAATTCAACACGATCTTCTATATCATAATAATCATCAAGATCTACTGTAGTATCTCTTATTATATCAATTATTTTATTATATGTGTTTATTTTCATGCATGTATCAACATATTGCCCCATATTTTTTTTACACACTCCTTTTTTTTAGTATTTGGATTAGATGATATCTTAAAATAATTATATAAATTTTATCCCTAGAGTTTTTGTAAAAATAAGTATTTTTTTTATAAATTTTTATTGTCTATTGTATATTGTAGAATTTTTTTACTGTGTCTAATATATTCTCAGTATTTAATTTATCTACTTGGAAAATATTTTTTTCTGTTTTATTTTCTGGATTAGTTGTTAATATTAAATCATAGTTTGTTGTTTGTTCTATTATTTCTTTTGTTATCTTGTTTTCTGTGTAGTATATTTTTATTGTGTGTTTTCTTGTTATTGCTTTGTGCATTCTGTAGTTTAGGTCGAATGATATTAGTATGTCTGTTTCTTTGTTTATTTGGCGTGTTAGGGTGTTGTTTATTAGTTCTATGTTGTATTGTTTGGTGTTTAGTTCTTTTGCGAGTTTTGATATTTTTTCATTGTTTTTTGTGTTGGTGTTTATTATTCCTATTGTGAGTTTTTGGTTGGTGAAGAGTTTTTTGTGTTGTATTTTGTCTTGTAGAATTTGTTGGTGTAGGTATGTTTCCCATTTTTTCATTAGTGTTTTTATGTTTTTTTCGTTTATTTCTGCGAATGCTCCTTCGTTGTTTCTGGTGCTTGATTCGTGGTGGATGAGTAGTGCTGCTCCGTTGTATATTACTTTGTATCCGTGTTTGTGTATTTTTAGCATGAAGTCTACGTCTTCGTATCCGTAGAAGTAGTTTTCGTCTAGTCCTCCTAGTTTTTCGTAGATTGTTTTTCTTATGAGTGTGCATGCTGCTGTTACTGCTAAGCATTCTTCTTTTTTGTTGTATTTTTGGTTGAATATGTCTGTGTCTTCTATGTTTTCGTGTATTGGTCCGTAGTCGTAGTGTGGGTTTATTACTTCTTCGAATTTTACTTTGGCGTGTTGTATGGTGAAGGATTTTTGTGGTGATATTCTGTCGAAGTAGTATGGGTATATGAGTTTTGCTCCTACTGCTGCTATTTGTGGGTTTTCTTGTATGGTTCCTACCATTTCGTTTAGCCATCCGTAGGTTGGTTCTATGTCGTTGTTGAGTAGCAGTATTAGTTCTCCTTTTGCTTTTTGTACTGCTTGGTTGTTTGCGTGTGAGAATGATTGGTTGGTGGTGTTTTCTATGATTGTTATGGGGTAGGTGTTTTTTAGAGTGTTTAGGTATTGTATGGATTGATCTGTTGATGCGTTATCTACTATTATTATTTCGTAGTTTTTGTAGTTGGTGGTGTTTTTGAAGTTTTTGAATAGTCTTTTTAGGTGGTGTTGTCCGTTTCTGTTTAGTATTATTATTGATACTAGTGGTTCTTTTTGGAATTTGTAGTTGTGTAGGTATAGTAGGTTGTTTTTTAGTATATGTTCTTTTTGTTGGTGGTAGTTTACGGGGTAGGTTTTTTGTCCTTCTTTTTTTCCTTTTAGTATGTAGTGTGCTAGTGGGTTGATGTTTTGTTTTATTAGGGTTTGGTTTTGGTTTAAATATTGGTTTCCGTTGAATTTGGTGCTTGGGTATTTTCCTTCTGCTCCTCCGTGGAATAGGTAGTGTGTTAGTGGGTCTATATTTGCGTTTGCAACATTTGGGTATTGTTCTAGGTAGAATTCTTCGTTGAATAGGTCTGTTTTTTTTATTTCATGGTAGGCTTTTTGGTATTGTTTTGCTTTTTGGTGGTTGAATTTTGATTTTTTTAGAAATTGGATGTATTGTTTGTCCATGTTGGTGTTCTTCATCTCCTATCTTTTATTTTTCTTATTGGTTTGGTTATTTTCCAGGATTTTGATTCTGTTATTCCTTTTATGTGTTCGTCTCTTATTTGGATTATTTTGTTTTTGTTGTCTATTATTTTGTCTTTTGCATAGATTTCGAATTCTAGTTCTTCTATTTTGTCGTTTAGTTTGCGTATTTTTTTGTTGAAGTATTCATCTATTTCTGTACTGTTATCTAGGTCTACTGAGAATTTTATTTTAAGTGTTTTTACATCTTTTAGGTTTCCTTTTAGGATGTATTGTGGGTCTTTTGTTAGGAATATTTGAGTGTCGTCTGTTGGGTTTTGAGCGTTTGTGTGGATGATTTGTAGGTTGTTTGTTGTTTGGTGTATTTTGCATGAGGATATGTGGTTTTCTATTGGGTCGAATCTTATTTTATTTAGGTTTTTGAATTTTTCTATATTGAATTCTAATTCTATTTCTGGTTGTATTGTGTATTTTTGTGATACTGATTCTATTTTACCGTCTGGTGTTTTTATGTATACTGTTGCTTGGTATTCTGGTTTTATTAGTTTAATATATCTGTATTGGAATAGGTATTCTGTTACGTTTAGCTTGTTTAAGTCTTTTAGTGCTTGTTGGTTTGGGTATTCATAGATTGGGAATTTTTCTTCAAATTCGTTTAGTAGTTCATTGTTGAATTCTGTTGATATTTCTTTGATTTTGTTGTATATTTCTTCTAATTCATTGTAGGTGAATTTTAGGTTTATAAACCAGTATAATATGTCGTAAGTGAATTTTAGGCTTAAATATTTTAGGATTTTTTCATTTTGTGGGAATGTTTCTTTTAGTTGTAGTATTTGTTTGATGCTTTTTATTAGGTCTTTTATGTTTTGTATTGTGATTTTTTGTGATCTTGATTTGTTTTCTTTTTCGAATCTGTAGTAGTATGTTGCATCTGTTGTTACTATTGTTTTTTTACTGTTTAGGATTGTTTTTACTGATGTTATATTGTCTTCGTATAGCATTGATGGGAAGTTTAGGTATGGTTTTAGGTTTTTACTGTATAGTTTGTTCCATGGTGATGTTGAGAATATTAATTCTGGTACTTGGTTTGGGTCTGTTATTATATGGGATTTTTTGTATATTTCTTGGTGTATGTCTGGATTTATTTTAACATCGTCTGGTGTGTTTAGTGTGTATTTGTATATTACAAGGTCTGCATCTGGGTTTTCTTTTATTAGGTTTGTGCATACTTCATAGGTGTTGGTGGATATGTAGTCGTCTCCGTCTAAAAATGTTATGTATTCTCCTGTTGAATTTTCTATTCCTAGGTTTCTTGCTGCTCCTGGTCCTTTGTTTATTTCTTGGTACATTACTTTTATGCTTGGATATATTTCTGCATATTGTTCTATTATTTTTAGGGTGTTGTCTGTACTGCAATCGTCAATTATTATTATTTCTATGTTGTTTATTCCGATTGTTTGGTTGATTATTGAGTCTAAGCATTTTGCTATGTATTTTTCCACATTATAAACTGGTATTATAACACTTATTGGATACATCTTTTCACCTGAATATAGAAAATTTTCTTTTTGGAGTATTATTTTTTGGAGGTTCTTTTGGTTCTGTTTTTATATTTTTTATTATTTTATTTTTCTCTTGTATTATTTTTGATATTTCTGTTTGTGATATTTTTTCTATTTTTATTTTTATTTTTAAATGTTTTATTTGGTTGAGTTTTCCTTTTATATGGTATTGTGGGTCTGTTGTTGTAAATAGTTGTTTATCATCTGTTACTGGGTTTTCTGAGTTTGCTGTTATTATTTCGTAGTGATTATTATCTGATTGTATGTCTATTATTTTACAATATGTAAGATGGTTTTCTATTGGATCAAATCTTAATTCTTTTATGTTTTCATATTCTTCTAAGTTGTATTCTAGTTCTATTATTTTTTGGTTTTTGTAGTTGATAGTGATTTTTTCTGTTTCATTGAATCCGTTTCCTGTATCTATGTATAGTGTTGCTTGGTTAAGGTTTTCTTTTTTGTTGTATTTGTGTTTTATAATGTATTGGTAAGCATTTAGTGTTTCTATATCGTATAGTTTCTCTTCTTCTTTTGGTATTTGATAGTTTGGGAAGTATTCTTTAAAGTCTTCAAATGTTTGTTTGGTAAATTTTTGTGGGTATTTTTTTAATTGTTTGTATACTTTTTCTATATCTTCTATTGTTTCTATGTCGTTTATCATGAAGTTTATTGCTGAGTATAGTATTTTTAATGCAAATATTCTTAGTAGTTTTTCGTATTGTGGTGTGTCTTTTATAAGGTTTAGTGCTGGTTGGATACTTGCTATTAAATCTAGACTGTTTTTTGCTGTTATTGTTTGTGTTGTTGCTAGGTCATGGCGTCTGTGGTAGTATACTGTGTCTGTTGTTATTATGATTTTCTTTGATTTTGTCACTACACTTGCTGATGCTACATTATCATCGTAGAGTATTGATTCTGGAAATTTGAGATATGGGTATAATTTTTGTGGGTATATTTTGTTCCATACATTGGTGTAGAATATTAATTCTGGATATTGGTATAAATCTGTTATTGTGCGGTTTTTACTGTATACGTCAAGATTTGTTGGTACTATTCCTTCTTCATTAAATATTTCTGCTTTGTATATTACAAGGTCTGCTTGTTCTTCTTGGAATTTATTTAAACATACTTCGAATGCATTTTTAGCTATTATATCATCACTGTCTACGAATGTTAAGTATGGTGCTGTTGCATTTTCCACTCCCAGGTTTCTTGCTGGTCCTGGTCCATTATTCTCTGTTATTGTTAAGATTTTTATATTGTGGGGATATTTTTCCTGGTATTTTTTTATTATACTTATACTATTATCTGGACTTGCATTATCTACTGCTAGGACTTCTATGTTTTCTATCCCGATTGTTTGTTTTATTATGGAGTCTAAGCATTCTGCTATATAGTCTTCTACTTTATATACGGGTATTACAACACTTATTTTATAATCCATCTTTAATCACGTTTCTGTTTCCGTAGATTTTATTGTAGTATTCTTGGTATTGGCCGGTTTTCACATTTTTTATCCAGTCTTGATTGTCAAGATACCATTGGATTGTCTCTACTATTCCTGTCTCAAAGGTGTATTTTGGCTTCCATCCTAATTCTTCTGTTATTTTTGTAGAGTCTATTGCATATCTTCTGTCATGTCCTAGTCTGTCTTCTACGAATTTTATTAAGGTTTCTGGTTTGTTGAGTGTTTTGAGTATGAGTTTAACTATTTCAATGTTTTCTCTTTCGTTATGTCCACCAATATTGTATACTTCTCCATTTTTTCCTTTGTGTAATACAAGATCTATTGCTGTGCAGTGATCGTATACATGTAACCAGTCTCTTATGTTTTTACCATCTCCATATACTGGTAGTGGTTTGTCTTCTAGTGCATTTGATATCATGAGTGGTATTAGTTTTTCTGGGAATTGGTATGGACCGTAATTGTTTGAGCATCTTGTTATGTTTACTGGTAGGTTGAATGTGTTGTGGTATGCTCTTACCATTAAGTCTGCTCCTGCTTTACTTGCACTGTATGGACTGTTTGCTTGTAGTGGTGTTTCTTCTGTGAAGTATCCTGTTTTTGGTAGGCTTCCGTATACTTCGTCTGTTGATACTTGTAAGTATTTTTTTATTTCATGTTTTTTTGCAGCGTTTAGTAGGTTTTGTGTTCCTAGGATATTGGATTTGATAAAGATTTCTGGGTCTTCTATACTGCGGTCTACATGACTTTCAGCTGCAAAGTTAACTATGTAATCCACATTTTCAACTATATTATCTACTAATTCTTTATCTGCTATGTCTCCTTTTATAAATTCATAGTTACTGTTTTCATTTATATTTTTCAGGTTTTCTAGGTTTCCACAGTATGTTAGTGCATCTAAGTTTATGAAATGGTCTTGTGGATATTTTTCAAGCATGTAATGTATGAAGTTGCTTCCTATAAATCCTGCTCCACCTGTTATTAGTATTGTACTCATAAAAAATCACATTTTAAAATTTTGTAGGAGTTTCTTTTAAGGGTTTCCATAGTTTATCTTTATCTGATAATAATATTTCATCTATTCCTTCTAGTGGCCATTCTATTCCTATTTCCGGGTCGTCCCATTGTATTCCACCTTCATCTTCTGGAAGGTAGAAGTCTGTGCATTTGTATACGAATTCTGCACTTTCAGATAGTACTAAGAATCCATGGGCGAATCCTTCTGGTATGTATAATTGTTTTTTGTTTTCACTTGATAGTGTTTCTCCTACCCATTGGCCATATGTTGGACTGTCTTTTCTTAAATCTACTGCTACGTCGAATACTTCTCCTTTTATTACTCTTACGAGTTTTCCTTGTGGTTGTGTGTATTGGAAGTGTAAGCCTCTTAGTACTCCTTTTGTTGATTTTGATTGATTATCCTGGACAAAGGTTAAATTTATTCCTTCTTCTTTGAAGTCGTTTTCATTGTATGTTTCCATAAAGTATCCTCTATTATCTCCAAATACTGTTGGTGTTACTGTGAAAACATCTGGTATTTTTGTTTGCTCTATTTTGAATTTTCCCATAAAAATCTTACCCTTATTCTTTTTCTGCTAGATTAATTAAGTATTGACCGTATTCTGTTTTTTTTAATGGTTCTGCTAGTTCTAATAATTTTTCTTTTGTTATGTAACCTTTATTATATGCAATTTCTTCTAAACATGCAATGTATAGGCTTTGTCTTTTTTGAACTGTTTCTATGAAGTTTCCAGCTTCTAATAATCCATCATGTGTTCCTGTATCTAACCATGCCATGCCTCTTCCTAAGAGTTCAACTTTTAACTCGCCTCTGTTAAGGTATTCTTCATTAACACTTGTTATCTCTAATTCTCCACGCTGTGATGGTTCAACATTTTTAGCAATATCAATAACATTATTATCATAGAAATATAATCCAGGTACAATATAATTTGATTTAGGATGTTCTGGTTTTTCTTCAATTGATAATACTTTACCTTCCCCGTCAAACTCAACAACACCAAATGATTCAGGATTATTAGTATAATATCCAAATACTATTGCACCATCTTCTAATTCTGTTGCTTTTTCAAGTATTTCTGTGAAACGATGCCCATGAAATACATTATCTCCAAGGATTAAACAAACATTATCCTCGCCAATGAAATCTTCACCAAGTATAAATGCTTCTGCTAAACCATTAGGATTTGCCTGTTCCTTATATGTGAATTTAATTCCAAAATCACTACCATCACCAAGTAATGCTTCATATAATGGTAAATCTCTTGGTGTTGATATTATAAGAATATCACGTATACCTGCTAACATTAACACACTTAACGGATAATAAATCATTGGTTTATCATATAAAGGCAATAATTGTTTAGAAACCGCTTTTGTAATAGGATATAAACGTGTTCCTGATCCTCCAGCCAATACTATTCCTTTCATAAAAATCTTATCTCTCCTTAAGATACTCTTCTAAAGCTTCACTATAACTTCTCAAAGGTTTAAAACCATTATCAATTAATTTCTGATTACTTAAAACTGAATATTTAGGTCTTGGTGCAGGTCTTGGAAACTCTTCAGTTAAAACAGGATTCACTTTAATACTAATATTAGACAACTTAAAAATCAACACTGCAAAATCATACCAAGAACAAGACCCAGAATTAGTAACATGATAAATTCCATACTTATCAGAATCAATAAGCTCACCAATCTTAACTGCTAAATCATAAGTAAAAGTAGGAGACCCTACTTGATCATTTACAACATTCAACTCATCATTAGTCTCTGACAAACTCAACATTGTCTCAACAAAATTAGCACCATCATGACCATACAACCATGCAGTTCGTATAATAAAATACTTATCCAATACTTCTTGTATAAACTCCTCACCCTTAAGCTTAGTTTTACCATAAGCAGTATTAGGACCCACAGGATCATCCTCAACCAAAGGAGTATTCTTATCCCCCTTAAAAACATAATCAGTACTAATATGCACTAAAGGAATATCCAATTCACTACAAACCAAAGCCAAATTACGAACACCAGAAGCATTAACCTTATAAGCATCATCAAACTGACTCTCACAAGCATCAACATCTGTAAATGCAGCAGCATTAATAAGAATATCAGGTTTAACACTTAAAACCTTCTCTTTAACCACATCCATATCAGTAATATCTAAACTCTTAGAATCAAACAAGAACAAATCATGACCATCTAACACTCTAGCCAAATCATGACCTAACATTCCTTTTGCACCAGTAATAACAATCTTCATCATTTAGACCTATTTTTATTAAATTTAAGAAAAATTTTTATTAACTTATGATATTTATTTTATTTTTTACAACATATTAATTATTTTATAAAAAAAATTATATTCTAAATCTAAAAGATTAATTTCTTCAAATTTATTGAAAAATTTTATTTAATAAGATAACATAACCTAAATAAAAATTATTTGCAATAACAACACTTAAATAATTAATGAAACTAGTTTTAGAATTTTATTTAGTAAATTTCTAGTTAGGTTACTGCTAAAAAACATAACAAAAACAAAATTAAATTGATTGTGGTTTATATTTTTAATATTCATTTATATATTATATTAATTAATAATAATAATTAAGAAATTTTTCTTCTATAGATGGAATTTTTTACAAATTTTAAAAATTTTTCTTTTACAAGAAGAATTTTTTACAAATTTTGTAAATTTTTCTTTAATAAGTATAAAATAAATGAGTGGGTATTAATGTTAAATAAATTAATCAAACGTGACATGTATGTTAATAACTTAAAAGACTATATTAACACTGATTTTGTTAAAGTATATATCGGAATTAGAAGATCAGGTAAAACTAGTTTAATGCACAATATTATAGACGAAATTAAATCAATGGGTGTGAAAAATGAAAATATAATATTCATTTCATTTGAATCACGGGAATATGCATACATTAACAATTCACAACAATTAGATGAAATAATTTTTAATAAAACAAAAAACCTTAAAGGAAAAGTATATTTATTTTTTGATGAAATCCAACAAGTAAATGGATGGGAAAAATCCATCAACATGTATAGAGTTTCTATTGATTCAGACATATACATTACAGGTTCAAATTCAAAATTATTATCTGGTGAGTTAGCAACATTGTTAACAGGAAGATATCTCACAATCCATGTTTATCCATTTTCATTTAAAGAATTTTTACAATATAAAAATGAAATCGAAGGTATAGACTTAACAAACGAAACTATTAATGAACTATATGATGATTACTTTAACTTTGGAGGTATGCCAGGTATTCTATCATTAGGTAACGATGAATTCAAAAAATTAGCCCTAAAAGATATTTTCAACTCAATATTATTTGAAGATGTAGTTTCTCGTTTTAATATAAATAATATTGACTTACTACATAGATTTAGTCGATATATGATTAGCAGTACTGGAGAAATTTTTTCATCTAAAAGCATAAAGAACTATTTAAAAAGTAATAATATATACACATCCCAAGACACATTACTTAAGTATAATGATTATTTAACTCAATCATTTTTTATTTCAAAATGTAAATGTTTCGAATTAAAAGGAAAAAAGGAAATGAAAATACTTGGAAAGTATTATTTAGCCGACCATGGATTTCACCATTCACTAATCGAAAACAACATATTAAAAGTAACTAAAATATTGGAAAACATTGTTTATATGGAACTTTTGCGAAGAGGATACAAAGTAAATGTTGGTAGAAACACAGACAATACTGAAGTGGACTTCGTATGTGAAAAATCAGGCCAATATAAATACATTCAAGTTTCTTATAGGTTAACAAATGAAAAAACATTAACCCGTGAAATCAAACCATTATTAAAAATACCAGATAAATATGAAACAATACTAATAACAACTGAAAATCATGACTTTTCAAAAGAAGGCGTTAAACATTTAAACATTATCGAGTTTTTATGTGGAGATGATGTATAAAAATAAAAATATTCCAAATTTTATTCTTCCTTTATAAAAAAAACATGAGCCGTAACAATATGAATTTAAAAGAAAGAAACACCAAAGAGATAGAAGAATACTTAAAAAGTGAAGGTGTCAAACTAGTAGGATTTGCAAGCCTAAAAAACATAAAAAACATACCTAAAGAATATCCAAATAGTATAATAATAGCAATACCTGTAGAAAAAGAAGCACTAAAAACCATATACACAGATGACCAAACAAAATATGTAAAATCAATGAAAAAACTATCTGAAACACTAAACCAAATAATACTCAAAGGAGAAAAATACATAAAAAATAATATGGGTTACAATGCACTAGCACTATCAAAAGAAAGAGTAAACGGAGATTTAAAAGACTTAAGCACAAAAATCCCACACAAAACCACAGGAACACGCTCAGGACTAGGATGGATAGGAAGATGTGCACTACTCATAAATCCAACATACGGAGCATCCCTAAGAATATCAACAATACTCACAAACATGCCAATAAAAACAGAACCACCAATAGACAACTCAAAATGTGATGACTGTACAGAATGTCAAGATGCATGCCCTGTAAATGCAATAAATGAAGAAAAATGGAACATAACTAAAGAAAGAAAAGATTACTTTAATGCTGAAAAATGTTTCACATTCATAAAAAAAGAAATGGAGCGAACAAACGGAAAAAACCTATGTGCAAAATGCGGACTAGCATGCCCATACACAAAAGAATATCTAGAAATAAAATAGTATACCCCATTTATAATTCAAAAATCTTGTTTTCTCTTTGCAAATTCAGTGATAAAATCATAAATATCCCTATTATGCACATACACACTAATAAGAACCTTTTTACCTGAACTTAACAATATACCTGAAGCACCAAAACCTGCATCCCCTCCATCAAAACCAACAATATCCTCATAAGGAATACATAACTCTCCAGTTTCACCAGAATCAAAAATAAGACAATCAGAAGCCAAACATATCTTCCCATGGACTTTCCCATTTACACTACCACAAGTTGCAGCCAAACCACTTCTACCACTTGCATAATCTTCAATATTATTTGTTTCAGTATTATCCACACTTTTAGGAAATGTTAAAATAGCATTAATACCTTTACGATATTTATCTAATTTCTCTTCCCTTGTTTTTCTAAATAAACCCATTTAACTAAAATCCTCCATTCTAAAATCTAATCATCATTTGCATGTTTTTTTATAATTTCTCAAGTATCCTACAGCAATAATTTACATCTAAATTATAAAAAAATTCAAAAAATTAAATTGACGATATTATATTATTACTACAAATATTCATAAATAACTAGTAATATCAAATAAAATGAAATTATTCTAAATTATAAAATTTTCATTTAGAAAAAATTTGAGATATAAATTCTTTAAGATATCATAATTATGGGGGATTAATCTTTATGAATGATAGAATTAGTATTGCTAAACAATTTGCAGAAACTATAAACTCAGATAAAATTGAAAAAATTATATTATTTGGTTCTGTAGCTAGAGGGGATGATACTATTGATTCTGATATTGATTTATTAATAGTTTCTAATCATATGTTTGAAATCCAAGATAAGATTGATTCTGAAGTTCTTAATTATGTATTAGAAACTGATGAATTTATTTCTGCTCATTTAATTACTGAAAACATGTTTAATAAGCGTAAAAATTATCCATTCTTAACAAATGTTTCAAAAGAAGGTATCAATCTTGGATAATTCGAAAGAATTTATGACAATGACTGAAAATAATTTAGAATCTACTAGAGTATTATTTTAACATTGAAAAATATCGAAATGTTATATCCTTAGGATAATATTATGCTATGTTCTATTCTGCCAGTGCATTATTATCTAAAAAAGCATATCCACAAAATATCATTCAAATCTTATTACACAATTTTATAAAGAATATGTTAAAAATGGAGATTTCAACCCATATATTGCAAAATATTTAGGTAGAGCTGAATCAAATAGGGAAATTGCTGATTATGAGACTTTTATTGAATTTTCTGAGAAAAAAGCATTACAAACTCTTGAAGAAGCAGAAATATTCATAACTGAAGCTATGAAATTTCTCTAACTTTATTCTAAATAAACCCATTTTAACTAAAAACCCTCATTTTAAAACCTAATCATTATTTTGCAGAGTTTTTTTATAATTTCTCATACATCCTACAACAATTACATATAAATTATAAAATTTAATTTAAAATCTAAATTTGATATATTTTTTATATTATGAGTTAACATATATTTTAATAGGTGATTTATATTATGAATGGTATTTCAACTACTAAAATGTATAAAAATAATCAAACGGTAATTCCATCTTTTATAAGAAAAAAATATGGAGTTTCTGAAAACACAATCATTACTTGGATAGAAGATGATGAAGGAAATATAACTGTGCATTTTAGAGAAAAAGTGAATTTTGAAGATATGTTAGGCGCTGGAAGCATGGTTAAAGAAAAAACAGACTCCGTACAATTAAAAAAGGAGTTATATAAATGAAAATATTTTTAGACACTTCATTTATAGCAGGTTTAATACTTCCAAATGACACTAACTATCCTAAAGCAGAAAAACTAATTAAAAATGATAATGTATTAAATAATACATTATACTCATCTAATTATGTTATAGATGAAATAATAACACTAATTGGATCTAGAACAAATTTAGAACTTGCTGAAAAAGGGTATTATTTATTAATCGATAATTGCATAATTTTAAATGAAGGAGATATTGATAATTTTAATAATAAGACCTTGAATATTTATAAAAAATATAATACTAACTTATCTTTTACTGATTGCTCTATTATCAATCTTATGAATCATTATAATATTAAAAACCTTTTAACCTTTGATAAATATTTTAAAAAAGTTGAAGGAATTAATGTAATTGATTAAATATACAAAAATAATTATAATTCTACAGCAAAAATGAATTTAAAATATAGAAACATTTTTCAAAATTAAAAATAAAATTATAATATTATAAGTAGTTTATTTCTACTTATAACCAAGATTTTTTAATATTTCTTTAGCTCTATTACTAAATTTTGCTTGATTAGAATATGGGCCAACAGCACTACCCCAATTATGATTAGCAACATATCTTAAAACAGACTCATTATTAATCTTATTAAGAGCCTCAAAATAAATTGGAGCCTCCCTATCACTGTCAATTTTTTGCCAATTAACACCATATTTAACAAATTTAGCTAAAATAGTTTGGTCGTTAATATTTTCAACACCAATTTTTTTAACAATAGGTTCAACAACAATTAAATCAGAATCATTATGGGCAACATCAATTAAAACATCTTCATTGTTAACTTTTTCAATTGCTCTTTTGCGAACAGTTGCATCAGAATCATTACGGGCAACATCAATTAAAACATCTTCATCGTCAATAGCGTCAAGAAATCTACGGCGAATATAAGAATCTGAATCGTTTTTAACAATATTAATTGCGGATTTAGTGCTGAAATTTTTAATAACCTTATTTTGAACTTCTGAATCTGAACTAGATAAAAATAAATTCATTAAAATGGATTCATCTTTAATATTTTCTACAGCTTTGTGTCTTACATTCGATGTACTATCATTTATAGCAATATCTGCTAAAACAGACTCATCATTAATCTTTTCAACAGCATCAAGGCGAATTTGCCAATTAGGATTATGTTTAGCAGAATCTATTAAAACATTTTCATAATCATCATCTTTAATTCCAAGTTTTGATTTAGCTTCACTTCGAACCTGTTCATTAGAATCATTTTCTGCAATATCCTTTAAAACAGCCTTATCATTAATTCTTCCAACAGCATCACGACGAATACCTATGGAAAAAGAATTCTTTGCAATATCTGCTAAAATAGACTCATCAGTAATCCTATTAAAAGCCTCTAAACGAACCATTAAATCAATGGAATCATTATCTAACATAACAATGTCTTTTAAAACACTTTCATCCTTAATCTTTTTAACAGCATCAAGACAAGCCTTTAGATTTGAATCATTTATAGCAATATCCTTTAAAACAAGATCTTCATCATTAACTTTTTTAACAGTGCCATTTAGATTTGAATCATTTTTATCCATTCTTATTTTTTCTCCTTTTTAATTGTATTTATCCCCAGATTATCTTGTTAAGGTATATTAAATTTATTAAATAAGCCTGTAAAAATAATCACACCCAAATATTATTTTGATTGAAAGTCTATTAAAATATACATATATAAATAGTGATTTTTATTATCTATAAGAAAAAAAACAAGAAAGTTTTGTTAAAGTACTAAAATTATTTATTAAAAAAATAATAAAGATATAAAATGTATTTTTATAAAAATTGCTTTTTTAGGATTTATAAAAAAAAATTATAGTTGGAGTTAAAATGAAGATTTGTGTAATAGGTCAAGGATATATTGGACTTCCAACTGCCACTCTTTTTGCTGATAATGGATGTGAAGTTCTAGGAGTTGACGTTAAAGAAGAAATTATCAAGAGTCTTAATAATTGTCAAATCCATATTGAAGAACCTGGTATAAAAGACTTATTAATAAATGCTATTGAAAAAGGATTATACCGTGCCTCATTAGAACCTGAAAAGTCTGATGTTTTCATAATAACTGTACCAACACCATATATTGAAAAAACATATAGTTGCGACTTAACATATGTTATAGAAGCATGTCACAATATATTAAAATATTTAGAGAAAGGAAATACAGTTATAGTTGAATCAACAATTGCGCCTTTATCAATAGATAATGTTATAAAACCAATATTTGAAAAAGAAGGGTTTAAAGTAGGAGAAGATATTTACTTAGCACATTGCCCTGAAAGAGTTCTTCCTGGAAAAATAATAGATGAATTAATACATAATGACCGTATAATTGGTGGAGTAACACCAGAATGCAGTGATAAAGCAGCAGAAATTTATGCAATCTTTGCTAAAGGAGATTTGATGAAAACAGAAGCAAAAACTGCTGAATTATCCAAATGTATG
Source organism: uncultured Methanobacteriaceae archaeon (assembly GCA_964547125.1). Taxonomy (GTDB): domain Archaea; phylum Methanobacteriota; class Methanobacteria; order Methanobacteriales; family Methanobacteriaceae; genus Methanobrevibacter_A. The sequence continues at coordinate 15,619 of CAZJLS010000029.1, forward strand.
GAAAACACATTCAGAGATGTTAACATAGCATTAGCTAATGAACTAACCAAAGTATGTTCAGAAATAGGAGTAAACGCACTAGACGTTATAAAACTCGCAAATAAACATCCACGTGTAAATATCCACAGTCCAGGACCAGGAGTAGGAGGACACTGTCTAGCAATAGACCCATACTTCATATATGCATTAGCACCAGAAACTGCTAAAATAATAAAACTATCAAGAGATACAAACAAAAGCATGCCAAAATTTGTAACAGACAATGTTAACAAGATACTAAAAAAGAATAAAGAAAAAATAGCAGTTCTAGGAGTATCATATAAAGGAAATACTGATGATACACGTGAAAGTCCAGCATTTGAAATTATAAATTACTTAAAAAACGATTATGAAATTTTTATTCATGACCCACATGTTAAAAATGATGAATATGTAAGTTTCAATGAAGCAATAAAAGATGCATCATTATGTTTAATATTATCAGATCATAATCAGTTTAAAACCTTAGATTATGAATATATGACTAGAAATATGGAAAAACCAATAATATTTGATACGAAAAATATTATAGAAAATGTTCCAGAAAATATTAAACTTTATAATTTTGGAAACTTATCAACTTTATAAAAAAAAATTTTTATTATATAATTTATCTTTTTTTAGGAGTAAAAGTATTATGTCAATGACTATGAGTGAAAAAATACTAGCTAAAGCATCAGGAAATGAAAGTGTGGAAGCTGGTGAAATTGTAATGGCAGATATTGATGTTGCAATGGTTCATGATTTAACAGGACCATTAGCTATTGAATCATTAGAAAAAATAGGAACCCAGAAAGTATGGGATCCTGATAAAATTGTTGTTCCATTTGACCATCAAGTTCCAGCTGATTCATTAAGTTCTGCTGATAATCATATTGTAATGAGAAAATTTGTTAAAGAACAAGGAATTGAAAACTTCTATGATATAAATGAAGGAGTTTGTCACCAAGTATTACCTGAATTAGGACATATTGTACCTGGAGAAGTTGCAGTAGGAGCAGACTCACACACATGTACTTATGGAGCATTCGGAACATTCGCAACAGGAATCGGTTCTACTGATATGGCAATGGTATTTTCAACAGGACAATTATGGTTCAAAGTGCCAGAAACTAACCAATTCAAAATCGAAGGAGAATTAAAAGAAAATGTAGTATCAAAAGATGTTATCCTCCATATAATAGGAACAGTGGGAGTAGATGGTTCAACCTATAAAAGTTGTGAATTTACAGGTTCAACAATAAAAAATATGAGTATGAACGACCGTATGGTACTCTCCAATATGGCAATTGAAATGGGAGGGAAAACAGGACTAATAGAACCTGATGAAAAAACATTAGAATATGTTAAAAACCACTCCACTAAAAAAGACTTCACAGTATTTAAAACAGACAGTGATGCTGCATCATTAAACATTATAGATATAGATGTTAGTGACCTTACACCACAAGTAGCATGCCCACACCATGTAGATAATGTTAAACCTGCAAGTGAAGTAGATGTAGAGTTAGACCAAGTATTTTTAGGTTCATGTACCAATGGAAGAATAACAGACCTAAGAGAAGCAGCAAAAATATTAAAAGGAAAACAAGTTGCTAAAGGAACAAGAATGTTAGTCTACCCAGCATCAAAAAGAACATACAGTCAAGCACTAGATGAAGGATTAATAAAAATATTCATCGATGCAGGAGCATTAGTAATGAACCCATGCTGTGGACCATGTCTTGGAGGACACACAGGACTAATAGGACCAGACGAAGTAAGCCTAAGCACATCAAACAGAAACTTCAAAGGAAGACAAGGAAGCCCAGAAGGTAAAGTTTACCTATCATCCCCAGCAACAGCAGCAATATCTGCAATAAACGGAAGAATAACAAGCCCAGAATAAAAAAAAAGATAGAGAGGAGTGAATATAATATGAAAGGTAAAGTTTGGAAATTTGGAGACGACATAGACACAGACATAATACTTCCAGGAAGATACTTAATCTACACCGATGAAGAAAGACTATCCCAACACTGTATGGAAGGACTAGTTGAAAACTTCAAAGAAAAAATAGATGAAGGAGATTTCATAGTAGGAGGGAAAAACTTCGGCTGTGGATCATCACGTGAACACGCACCAATAGCAATAAAAGGATGTGGAATAGGAGCAGTAATTGCTGAATCATTCGCAAGAATATTCTACCGTAACGCAACAAATGTAGGAGTACCACTACTTGAAGCACCAGGAATAAACAAAATATTAGAAGAAGGCGACACAATAGAAGTGGACATGGACAAAGGAATCATAACTAATTCCAAAGGAGAAACTTGTGAATTCAAAAAACTACCACCATTCATGCTAGAAATATTAGAAAGCGGTGGACTAATAGAATACCTAAAAAACAAACAATAAAATGAGGAAAAATAAGATGTATAATATTGCAGTAATACCAGGAGACGGAATAGGAAAAGAAGTGATGGAAGCAACACTAAATGTACTAGAAGGACTAGACTTAGACTTCGAATACCATCACGGAGAAGCAGGAGACGAATGCCTAGAAAAAAATGGAGTTGCACTACCAGAAGAAACCATACAAAAAGTAAAAGACTCAGATGCATGTCTATTTGGAGCAGCAGGAGAATCAGCAGCAGACGTTATTGTTAAAATAAGACAAGAAATGAAAATGTTTGCAAACCTAAGACCTGTAAAAACTTATCCTGGAAGCAAATCCAAATTCGAAAACCTTGACTTCATGATAGTACGTGAAAACACAGAAGGAATGTACATACAAGACGAAGAAG
>CAZJLS010000030.1:0-18422 GCA_964547125.1 uncultured Methanobacteriaceae archaeon
ATAAATATTTTTTCATAAACATATAAATTTTCATTGGGTTTATTAAGTAAACATAATGTTAAAATCATCAATGATTCATTCCTTAAAAGTGAAATTTTCATCAATAATAATTCTTTTGTTTATTTAGATCCACCTTATCGTCCAATAACCAAGTCATCAAGTTTCACAAATTATTCGAAAAATGACTTTGGAGATAAAGAACAAATAGAATTAGCTAATTATTATAAAAGGATATCAAAAAAACAAGCATTAGTATTATTAAGTAATAGTGATCCAAAAAATACAAATCCTGAAGATAATTTCTTCGATAATCTATATTCTGAATTTAATATTGAGAGAGTACCTGCAAAAAGAAGTATTAATTCGGATGGAGAAAAAAGAGGCGTTGTCATGGAATTACTAATAAAAAATTATTAAGGAGTTAATGAGATATAATGAGTAATTATCAAAAATTAGGATTCAATAGTCAAGAAGAATATAATAATTATTTTATAGAAACATTACTACCTACAAATCATAATTTTAGTTTCTTTGTTGATTGGAATAAGGTATATAGGAATGTTGAAATTCATTTATATGAAATTGGTTTATTAAATAGTTTAAATCATATGTCTCTAGATAATATTGAACAAAATTTTAGAAGGCTAATAACAAGCAATCCAGAAATTGTACCTGTATTACCTTCAATTTTAGCTATAAGATTCCAAAAAACAAATACTAATGTTGAAATATTTGATATGGAATATAAAAACTATGATTTCAATCCAAAAACATTTAATGAAGATGATATTGTTGAATTTTGTAGAGAAACAGGGATATTTGAACTATTTTCAAATATTAAAGATTTAAAAGCTTATCTTTTAGGTACTGAAGTGGGATTAGATACAAATGCACGTAAAAATAGGAGTGGTAAATCGTTTGAAAATATCATAAGTAAATTTTTACAAAAAAAACTGAGAAATTATTCAAATTTCACATTTGCTGAACAAGTAAATGTTAAAGAAATATTAAGAACTAAATATGCTGATTTTGTAATATATGAAGGAAGTAAACCAAAAATTATTATTGAATGCAACTTTTATAATAGTTATGGAAGTAAACCTATAGAAACAGGAAATGCCTACATACATCTACAACAAGAAATAAAAGAAAGTGGTATGATTTTTTTATGGATTAGTGATGGTTCTGGCTGGATTAAAATGAATAACACATTATATGAATTAATGCCACAAATAGACTATTTTATGAATTATACAATGTTTGCAGAAAACATTGAAAAAATATTAAACTTAATTTAATTATCTATTTTCATCTTATTTTTTTTTATTGGATCTTATTTTGTAATTTCACGATCTATTTATTTTTATTTAAACTAATAATCTCCTTTTAGATTAATTTTATCCTTTTATCTATGCTTTAAATCACTTATAATAATTTTTTTATAAAGAATCTTTTAAATAAGACTTAATTTAAATAGTTATATTAATTAATAATTATGGGTGAATATTTTTTGGGGTTTAAGGATTTAAATTTAAAATTAAGGTATGATTCTGAAGTAGATAATTTGTTGGATGATTTTTATAATCCAGTTTTAAAGAATACTAAGGAATATCATAGAATTTCAGGATATTTTAATTCAACTACATTAGCAATGGCTGCACGTGGTATGAAGGATTTTATTCTTAATGGGGGTAAAATGAAATTATTATGTGGGGCTCAATTAGAACCAGAAGATGTAAAAGCAATTTTAGACGGTGAAAAAAGTCCTGAAAAAATATTAAGTTCTAATATTTTAAATGATATTGAAAGTATAGAAGATAATATTAAGAAAAACCATATTCAAGTTTTAGGATATATGGTTGCTAAAGGGTTACTTGAGATAAAAATAGTTGTTAAAATCAATAAAGAAAGTAAAGGGATTATGCATTATAAAATTGGAATAAATAAAGACTTTGAAGGAAATTTTATAAGTTTTTCAGGATCTAATAATGAAACAGGTTCTGGATGGAATTATAATTTAGAACAATTTGCAGTTTATAAAAGTTGGATTGATGAACAAAATGAGTATCTTTTAGGAGATATTGACTTATTTAATAGAACTTGGGACAATAATTCACAAGATTATGAAGTAATTGATATTCCATCTGCAGTTAAAAAGAAATTAATAGAATATTCGCCAAAAAAGTTTGAAGATCTAAAATTTGATTCTAATATTGATAAAACAAATAATGAAAAACCTAAATTGTTTAATAATCAATTATCTGCAGTAGATAACTGGTTTAAAAATGATAAAAAGGGAATTTTTGCAATGGCCACAGGGACAGGTAAAACATTTACTGCTTTAGGATGTCTAGATAAGTTATTGTCTCAAGAAGAAAAGTTATTTACTATAATTTCAGTACCTCAACAACATTTGATTCAGCAATGGATTAAATCTATAAAAAAATTTAAAATAAATGAGAAAATAGTCATTGTAAGTAGTTCTAATATTAATGGGAAGAAAGAAATGTTTAAATCTCTTTTAGATATATCTAATGGGTTATTGGATAAAGTAATTGTTTTAACTACTCCAAATTCAATGTCTAAAGATGATTTTATAAATATTATTAAAAAAACTCATAATAATGTTCCTTATTTTTTAATTGCTGATGAAATGCATGAAATGGGACCTTATACTTTTAGACAAGGATTATTGGAAGATTATGATTATAGGTTAGGTTTAAGTGCAACACCTGAAAGAAAATATGATGAATTAGGAACTAAAATTTTATTTAAATATTTTGGTGATGTTGTTTTTTCATTCCCATTAGAAAAAGCACTTAAAGAATTTAATCCACTAACTAATATGACTTATTTGACTTCATATACTTACAATCCAAAATTTATCAACTTAACAGACGATGAACTTAAAAAATATCAAGAATTTACAAGAAAAATCATAATAGAACAGAATAAAGATTTAATAGATGAGAATAAATTAGAAAGTTTACTTTTCAAAAGGGCAAATATAATTAAAAATGCTGAAAATAAATTTGATGTGTTGGAAAGTATTTTAAGAGATTTGGGCAGTGATGTTAATAATCTTATTATTTATTGCAGTGATAAACAAATTGACAAAGTTTTAGATATTGCTGGAAATAAATATAATTTAACAGTTAAAAAATTTACAAATGAAGAATCTGCAAAACCTAGTGAAGAATATGGGGGTAAATCATATAGGGAAGTAATTTTAGATGACTTCGCAAATCAAAAATGCCAATGTTTAGTAGCAATGCATTGTTTAGATGAAGGAGTAGATGTCCCATCTGCATCTAAAGCGATACTTTTATGCAATAGTACAAATTCTAGAGAATTTATACAAAGATTAGGCCGTATTTTAAGAAGATATAAAAATAAAAATAATGCAGATATATATGATATGGTTGTAAAACCACATAAATACTCAAATGAAACTATTAGACATGTTGAAGAACAAATTTATGAAAAAGAATTGTATCGTTGTGAAAAAATTGGAAAATTAGCAACAAATAAGTCTCAAACTCTTATTGAAATGTATGATATGTGATGGTGTGATATATGAATGCAATAAAATTAATAAATTTATTGAAAGAAAATTGTGATGATGAGGAAATGGCAAAATTATTGGCTGATTTGCTACGTTACGAATCAAAACAAAGTGGAAAATGGAAATCGTTCTACGAAACTACCATTAATAAATACTATGAAGAAATTGACATTGGGGAGTCTTTATGAGAATAGATAGTATTAAATTACATAATTTCAGACTCTACAAAGATGCTGAAATTATTTTTAAAGAACTAAATGAAGACATCCATATTATTATAGGACAAAACGGATCAGGTAAAACTACATTATTAAATGCAATGTTTTGGTGTTTATATGATTCAGAACCACATGTTTATTCTAAAGAAGAATCATTATCAATTGAAAATAAAGATGAATTGAATAAAAATAATGGTAATTTAGATGTATTTGTTGAAATTAACACAACAACAGATTATGGATCTAAATTAAAATTTAAAAGAACATTAACTTACAAAAATTTCAATATTAATTATAATGAGTTTATAGTTGATGAATTAAAATCTACAGGTGAAACATCAACACACAAAGGTCCTACCGCAACAGATATTGTTGAAAGTGTTATGCCTAAAAACATTAGTGAATTTTTCTTCTTTGATGGTGAACAACTAGAAAACTATTTCTCATCTAAACGAGTTTTAAATGTTAAAAACCATATATCTATTTTATCAGAAGTTTCAACATTAGAATCATTATTTAATCATTTAAAAATAAAATCTGATGATTATAAACGAGAAGCAGGTAAACTAGACAATAATGTTGATAATATTCAGAAAAAAATTAATGAATTGGAAACAGCTAAAACTGATGCTTTAAAAAGATACAATAATATAAAATTAGATTTAAATATTTCACAAGAAAAATACGATGAATTGAGAAATAAACTATATGATAAAAACAATTTTGAAGTTGAACTTAAGAATCTAGACACATATAAACATAAATTAAATGATTTAAATCAAAGATATGAAGATAAAAAAATTCAAATGAATAATAACTTATTTAAATCTACACCATCTATACTGTTATATGATGCAATAAAATATACATTAAATTCAATTAGTCAAAAAAAGGATAATTTGCCAAAATATATTGATGAAGATGAAATAAAAAATATTTTAAATGAAGGAAAATGCAGCACATGTAACCAAGAATTATCTAATGAAGCTGTTTCATATTTAAAGAACCTTATTAATGAATACAAATTCTCATCACAAGGCTCTAAAAGACTTTTAAAACTAGATATGCAACTTAAAAATAATTTAAATCATGTCCATGATTATGGTAATGTTAGAGATGCATATATAGAAGACTTAAATTTAATTAATAACAATATTAATGAATTAAATAATAATATCCAAAAAATAGGAGATAATTTTGAGAATTATGATAAAAATAAACTAAAAGATGATTTTAACAATTATAAAAAATTAGAACAATATATTTTGGAAAATAATAGAGAGTTAGGTAGTCTAAAAGAGAAGATTTCTAATCTATCTTCAGATTTAGATGAGTTGAATAATAAATTGATTAAATCCAAACAAGATAATAAAAAAGTTCAGAGTCTCATATCTAAATATTCAGTATGTAATGAAGCATTAAATATTGTTGATAAAACAATTAATAAAGCAAAAGATTTAACTAGAGAATCTATTGAAAACTTCACTAAAAAAACATTCTTTGATTTAATATGGAAGAAAAAAACATATTCTGATGTTAAAATTAATGAGAATTATCGCTTGGAATTAGTTCATGCAGATAGTGGTGGAAATGCATTAGCCACTGCAAGTGCTACAGAAAAAGAACTTTTAGTTTTAGCATTTACACTGGGAGTGCATTCAATCGCAGGATTTAATTCTTTCTTAATGATAGATTCTCCATTAGGTAGAGTATCTGATGATACACGTGTAAACTTTGCAGAAGTATTATTTGATGTTAGTAAAACTAGACAAATTATAATGATTGTAACACCTTCTGAATTTTCAGAAGACATTTCTCCAATATTCAATAATATTCCTAAACATAAAATTATTTTATCAGATTCAGAAAAAGAAACAAATTTTAAGGAGGTATTTTAGATGTTAAATTTATCTGTTGCCAGTAAGGATGATTTTAATTTTTATAAGTCCTCAAAAATTTTAAATGCAAATGGTAGGGAAGATAATAAAAAATTCATATTGGCTATGAGTATGGGTTATTCTTCTAAAAGTAAATTGCCATTTAATTCTAAAATTCCTTTATTTGATGCTTCAAAACTAACAGAAGAAGATAAATCTTTAATGATTGCAGTAGCTATAGAAGATACAAAAAATATAGATGTAGTATCAAACAATGAAGAAATTTTTAAAATTGCAGAAGAATATGCTAATGCAGGAATAAAATTATTAAAAGATATGGAAGATAATAATATATATGATTTAGAACTTGAAGAATTTGAATCATTTGTTAATGGAAAATATAATAAATTAGAGTTATAATATTTAGTGAATAATATGGGTTATAATAATTTAAAAATAGATTATAATGGAGAAATATTAGAAGAGACTGTCAAATTAAATTACACTATATTTGAAGTATATATAATCAATAAATATCATAATTATCTAGTTTCTGATGAAAATATATCAAAATTATTCGGTATTCATTTAGAAGATATTCAAAAAGTTGTCAATAATTATGATCCATATTTAAAAGGTTTTTGCAATCAATGGTCTGATGAGATAAAATTTTTTGCTGGAGCATATGCACCATTTAATAATCTCATATATCTAAATAATGGCTATATACAAGATAATAAAATTAATTTAAATCTTTCTTTTGAAAATATTATTTCAATTCTTAAAAAATACTTTAAAGATAATGCTACAGGTGAAATTTCATCTGCATTTTTAATATCTCCAGAGAATATTGAAAGACTAGTTTTTAGATATATTTCAGGGGATTTTGATGATATTGAAATCCAATTCTTAAAAAAGAATAAATTGATTGATGAATTAATAAATTTGGGTAAAGAAATAAACGATAAACCTAAACTCATTGAAATTCCTACTGAAGAGTATGTTGATAAAATACATACTACTGTTAAGGTAGGTAAATCGTACAATAATAAAGGTTGGACAATATCAAGAAAGGATATATCTCTTTTAATACCTTTGCTAAGTTATGAAAAAGAATGTGATGTAATTGTTGATGGTATTCCATCTAAAGGACGTTTATCTATTACTACAAGAATATTTTTTTCAAAGAATAATGTTGATTTAATCAATTATTTAGAAAGGTTAGCTAGTATAAATCCAGATGATAGGGCAAATCTTGATATTTTATTAAATCATACCAACCCATTTTCAAATTCAAATTCCGAAAATGATTCTGTTGTTTATAATAAAGAAAATGACTCTAAAAATTATGATAAAAAAATTATAGTTAAAGTAAAAGTTGGAAAAGCATTTAGTAGTAATGGTTGGACAGTGCCAAGGAATACAGTGTCATCCATGGTTCCCTTGTTAAGTTATGAAGAAGATTGTGACATTGTTGTTGATGATATTCCTTCTAAAGCTCGTTTAAATATTGCGCCTCGGATATTCTATAAGGGAAATAATAAACTTAAAGGTTATCTTAAAGATTTATATGATAAAAATCCAGAAACTATTGTAAAAATTGAAATTTTATTAAATCATAGTTAATTAAGGTAATTCAATGTCTATTAAAGCGTATAAAACAGTGAAAAAATATTCTCCAGACTGTATTTCTAAAAAGGTACTTTTAGATGAAGAAGTTTTTAATATTGATTATGATTTTGAAATCTTAGAAGTTTTTAAAAATTATGGTGTGATGTATACTAATGAAGATAATTTAGGAGAAATGGAGATAAGTAGAAAAAATATTGAACTTGCACTTAAGGATGATATAAGTGATGATACTAAATTAGTGTTAAATGGAATGTTAAATGATTTAATTAAAAATGATGAGGATTGGTTTTTAGTAACTACATTATAGGTGATGTTTTTATGAAGTTTAATAAATTGGGCAGTACTGGTATTAGTGTAGGTGAGATTGGTTTTGGTGCTGAGTGGATGGGTGATAAAAGTGATGAGCATGTTGTTGAGTTGATGGATTTTTGTTTAGAAAATGGTGTTAATTTTTTGGATTGTTGGATGAGTGATCCGGTTGTTCGCTCTAAATTAGGTTTGGGTTTGGAGGGTTGTCGTGATGATTGGGTTATTCAGGGTCATATTGGTGCTACTTGGCAGAATAATCAGTATACTCGTACTCGTGATATGAGTTTTGTTAAGCCTGCTTTTGAGGATTTATTAAGTCGTTTAGGTACTGATTATATTGATTTTGGTATGATTCATTATGTGGATGATATGGCTGATTATAAGGCTGCTATGGAGGGGGATTTTATTGAGTATGTGCGTAGTTTAAAGCGTGATGGTCTTATTGGTCATATTGGTTTTAGTACTCATAATCCTGAGATTGGTTTGTTGGCAGCTCGTAATCCTGAGGTTGAGTTGTTGATGTTTAGTGTTAATCCTGCTTATGATATGTTTTCTGTTGCTGATGATATTGAGTTTTATCGTGATGCTAGTAATTATGAGGGTCTTTCTGGTATGGATCCTATAAGAAAGGAGTTGTATTCTACTTGTAAAAAGACAAATACTGCTTTGACGGTTATGAAAGGTTATGCTGGTGGTACTTTATTAGATGAGAAGGTTTCTCCTTTTGGTGTTAAGCTTTCTCCTGTGCAGTGTATTCATTATGCTTTGAGTCGTCCTGCTGATTCTATTTTTGTAGGTGTTCATGATATTGCTCAGTTGGAGGATGCTTTAGCCTATGAGTCTGCAAGTGATGGAGAGAAGGATTTTAGTAGTGTTTTAAGTAATGCTCCTATGCATTCTTATAAAGGTAAGTGTATTTATTGTGGTCATTGTACTCCTTGTAGTGTTGGTATTGATATTCCTTTGGTTAATAAGTTTTATGATTTGGCTGTGGCTCAAGATGTTATTCCTGATAGCGTAAAAGATCATTATAATAGTTTAAAGCATTATGCTGGTGAGTGTATTGCTTGTGGGGATTGTTTGGGTAATTGTCCTTTTGATGTTGATATTATTGCGGCTATGGGTGATGCTCGGGATTTGTTTGGTTTATGATTTAGAATATTTTGGGATAAGTTTTAATATCTTAAATTTACATATTCTTTTTTAAGGAGGATTTTGTTTTTTTATGTCTAAATTTTGCTCTCAATGTGGAAGAGAAATTGGTGATGTGAAGTTTTGTCCTCATTGTGGATATGGTGTGAAAGTGAAAAAGCAGAATATGCAGCCACAAATTATAATGCCTAGTGATGATTCTGATGATATTGTGCTTATTCTTATAATTATTCTTGTAATTATTGTAGCTTTTGTTCTTTTTTCAGTTTTTGCAGCTTATTTAATATTAATATCTTAATTTTTTTTATAGGGGGTTAATTTGATTTTATGGATAAGAATAGTCGCAGTAGTTTAAATCCTTTTACAGGTAAGAGTCATTTTGATATTATAAATGATGATAATTTTTTAGAATCAGCTTATAGAGAGTATTATAAGATAATTAATAATTATGAATTATTAGATAATACTCAGGCTGGAGAGCTTGTATCAAGGGTTTCAAGTAAGTTAATTGGTGCTGTTGAGGATTATTTGTTTCGTATTGGTCGTCATGATTATATTGAAAATTATTATGATTGGGAGTTTCATTTAGTTAAATCTGATACGGTTAATGCTTTTTGTATGCCTGGAGGTAAAATTGTTGTTTTCTCAGGTATTCTTGATGTTGCAAATACAGAAGAAAGGTTAGCATTTATAGTAGGTCATGAAATGGCTCATGCACTTTTAGATCATAGTCGTACAAGTGCAAGTCAGGCAACTGCAAGTGCAGGTATTACAACTGCTGCATGGCTTGGTGGTTTAGCATTAGATATTTTAGGCAATCATGAAGCGGGAAGTATGGTTCGTGCAGCATCTAATGTGGCAGCTATTGGTTCTGAATTTCTACTTTTAAAGCCTTATGGTAGGCAACATGAAATTGAAGCTGATAAATTAGGTATAATGATGACACATTTAGCAGGATATAATATTGATGAAATTCCAATTTTCTGGCAAGATATGAGTAATATTAGTTCTAATAATCATGATTTCTTTTCCACTCATCCAACAGATGCAAAAAGAATAGAAGCAATGAGGGAGGCTATTTGGAAGATAGAAACAGATAATGATTTTTATAATAAACCATTACTTGCAGATGATTCAAGTAAATCTTATACTATTAAGGGTGAAAATACTGGAAGTACTATGAATTTAGGTATAGGTTCTCATGCTCCTGTAAGTTCTTTTACATCATCTAATAAGTCTAAAACTAAGTTTTGTAATATGTGTGGAAATCCAGTTGGAGTAGATGATGCATTTTGCACAAATTGTGGTCATAAATTATCTAGTGACCTTAAATGTGCTAAATGTGGTGCTAGTGTAGGAATTCATGATAGTTTTTGCACACAATGTGGAAATAAATTATAAATATTAATATTAAAGATTTTGTTATGATTTTCGATTATTTATGTCATAGGATACCAGAACGTAGCTTTTTTATAGGAAATCATCAGTTTCCAGTTTGCAGTAGATGTACTGGTTATTATATTAGTCTTTTTACTTATCTTATTTTTTCATTTTTTTATTTTATCCCATACTCTACAAGTTCATTTTTAATTGGAATATTATTAAATGTACCTGCAGGTATTGATGGTTTAAGCCAATATTTAGGATACCGTGAAAGTAATAATATTTTACGTTTAATTACAGGTTTACTTGGAGGTTTAGGTTTAGCAATATTCCTTTTAGCTTTTAAATACTATTTTAATTTACTATTAATAAATTTTTAAAAAGGAAAAAAATTCGCTAAAATCATTATCTATTTTTTTTACATAGAATAATCTTGGAAAAATAAAATAAAAATAATTAAATATCTATTATAATTAATATAAAAATTAGTAAAAAGGTTTTATGTTGAAAAATTTTTTTGGAGAATAATGGATGATAGATAAAAACAAAGGATATTATAAGGTGTATCTAGAAATAGAAGGATATTCTCAATTTATCCGATTCTATGAGACAAAAAATAAACTTCCAAAAGATTCTTTAAATAAAAAACTAAACGAATGTATGTCTACATTAAAAAAAGAAGAAGAAAAAGGAATAGATGACTTAAGAAAATGGTTTGAAGATATTTTCATACCTGAAATGGTTGAAGAATTTAATCTAGAACGAATACCTCATGTTATAAACTTAAACAAGGATTATATAACTGAAATATGTGGATACAAACTCACATTAGAAGATAGGAAAAAATGAAATACTGTAGAGAATGTGGAAACCCAGTAGAAGAAGGAAATAAATTCTGTAAAAATTGTGGAACAGAAATAATAGAAAATACACAAAACACCCAACCACAATTTACAGTTAAACAAGATCAAATACCAAATACTCAAGAAAGCTCATTTAATAATAAAAAACTAAATATTGAAAAAATTAACACAACACCTTCACAAATTCCACAGAAAAAATCAAAAGCAAAAATATACTTAGCAGTAATGATAATTGTATTAGTACTTCTAGTTGGAGCAGGAATCGTACTATCTTCATTAGCACCAACAGAGGCAGTATATGAAGGACAATACTTTAGTTTCAACCATCCAACAAACTACGTTATTGAAGCAGAATCTAATTCAACAAATTTGGAAGATATAACAATATTTACTGGTGAAGGGGAATATGTTGGATCAATATACATATGGAAATCTAGTAGCGAAATATCATTAGATGAAGATTTACAAATAATGGAAGATTCAGACTTTACTAATGTAGATGTAGGATATGTTAATTTTGCAGGATTTTCAAATGTAATAAAAGAAACTGGACGATACAGTGATGGAGATAACTATATAGGATACCTCATACAAGAAAATGGTTATACCTTACAAATTTCACTAGCTTCTGATGTAGATGGCGTAAATATGATTCTCAATTCGTTTAAAGCATCTATCTAAAAAAAGGGAAAAAAGTCTATGAATGAAAAATTAAGCTTAGGTTTTGGAGCAATGAGACTTCCAATAACCGATGAAGAAAATCCAGAATCTATAAATATAAAAGAATTCACAAAAATGATAGATTACTGTATAGATGATGGATTTAATTATTTCGACACATCTTATGCATATCGTGATGATGTTTCAGAAGAAATACTGAAAAAAGCATTAATAAATCGCTATCATCGAGAATCTTATAAAATAGCAGGTAAAATGCCACTATGGTTAATTGAAAGTGAAAAAGATAATGCAGAAATAACAAATTTAATGCTTAAACGTTTCAACATAGAATATTTTGATGTTTTCTTATTACATAATATTAATAAAAAATTTTATAAACAAGCAGAAGCATATAAAACCTTCCAATACCTAGAAAAAATGAAAGAAGAAGGTTTAGCAAGAAAAATAGGCATTGTCTTCTATGATGATGCAGATTTACTTGAAGAAATCCTTGAAAAATATGGGGATATTCTAGATTATATTCAAATTCATTTAAACTTCCTTGATTGGGATAAAATAGGAAATCAATCTCGTAAATGCTATGAATTATGTGTTAAATATAATAAGGAAATTATTGCAATGGGGCCAACTAAAGGTTCAACAATTATAAACAATAATAAAGATTTTAAAATTCATTTTGATTATATGAAAACAAGTGCTTCTCAAATTGCATTACGATTTGTAGGTTCACTTTCAAATGTAAGTATTATTTTAAGTGATATGGATAATTTTGAACAATTAAAAGAAAATTGTGATGTTTTCAAAGATTTTAAGAAATTAAGTAATGGTGAAAATTATTTCTTGATGACAATGGCTAAAGAAATTAATAAAAATATTTCTGTACCTTGTATTTACTGTAATTTTTGTCTTTATATGTGTCCTTTAGAATTACCAATACCTGATTTCTTTAATTTGTATAATGCTGAAAATTCATATTCTTTAAAGTCTCATTATGAATTGTATGATTATTTTTCTAATCTTCATAGTCCTGCATCAGCATGTAGTGAATGTGGGATATGTATGGAGTCATGTACTGAACAGTTAGATATTCCATTTTTACTTAAAGAAGTTGTAAAAACTTTTGAAAAATAAATTCTGTCTGTTTAATTTCTTTTTTATATATTTTTTTAGTTTTTTTTATTGATTTTATTTTTGTATGTTTTTGTTTTATTGTGTAATATTTTTTTTGGGCATTAAGTATTTATATGGCTTTAAATAAATATTTAGTTATGCCTAAAAGTTTTTTTTAGGTATACCTAAAACTTTAATTTTAATTTTAAAAAAATTGGCAAATAAGATTACATAAAAAAAATTAGGTAAAAAAATATACAAAAGGAGAAAAAAAGCATGGCAATAAGAGAATTAGATAAATTATACGAACACAAACACGCACTACTATTCGTCGGAGGAATCGCAGCAGGACTAATCGGAAAACACATAATAGAATCCGAAACAACCAAAAAAGTCGCAGCAAGAGGAATGGCAAAAGTCCTAATGGCAAAAAGTGAAGCCGAAGAAGCATTCCAAGACATGAAAGACGAAGCAGAAGACATAAACGTAGAAGCAAGAGAAATCAAAAAAGAAAAACAAGCATAAAAACACTTTCTTTTAAAATGAAATACAAAATAATCTACGACAAAAGAACAAGACTGCGAATAAAAGCAGGTAAATTCGCATTTACTGAAAAAAAAGGATATGGACTAGCAGCACAACTAGAAAAATACGACTTCATAAAACAAGTAAAAACCGCACACAAAAACGGTGGAGTACTAATACACTACACAGAAGAAAAATATCACGACCAAATACTAGAAACCCTAAAACAAATAAATCTAAACGAAATACAAGAAGCAGAACCAAGTCCAAAAAACCTAGAATACGAACAAGAAAACAAATTCTTCTTAAAAATTGCAAAAACAATAGTAAAACACTATGCAATAAAATTCCTAGTACCAATACCAATAAAAACAATAATGTCAATAACCCGCACAATACCCTACCTCTGGAGAGCACTAGACAGTCTAACAAGCTTTAAATTCGATGTAAACCTCCTAGATGGAACAGCACTATTTTTCTCAATGAAACAAAAAAACTTCAAATCAGCAGCATCAATGATGTTTTTACTATCAATAAGTGACCTCTTAGAAGAATACACAATACAAAAAACAAAAAACGCACTAAAAGACAGCCTAGCACTAAACGTAGACACAGTATGGCTAGTAACAACAGATGAAAAAGGAAACACAACAGAAACATCCTACCCACTAAAAGATGTTAAAAAAGGAGACCATATAAAAATCCGAAAAGGAAGCGTAATCCCAATAGATGGAAAAGTCATCCAAGGAGAAGCAATGGTCAACGAAGCATCAATGACAGGAGAACCATACGCAGTAGAAAAGAAAACAGGAAAAACAGTACATGCAGGAACCGTAATAGAAGACGGAACACTAACAATAGAAACACTATCAGTAAACGATGAAACAAGACTAAACAAAATCATCCAAATGATAGAAGAATCCGAAGACCTAAAAGCAGGAATACAAAGCAAAGCAGAAAAACTAGCAGACGGCCTAGTACCATACACACTACTAGGAACAGCAATAGTATATGCACTAACAAGAAACATAACCAAAGCAATGTCTGTCCTAATGGTAGATTTCTCATGCGCAATAAAACTAACAACACCAATATCAGTAATATCAGCAATGAAAGAAGCATCAGATAACCGAATGATGATAAAAGGTGGAAAACACCTAGAAGCATACGCAAAAGCCGACACAATAGTATTCGACAAAACAGGAACACTCACCAACGCAAGCCCAAAACTAGAAAAAGTAATACCAATGGGCAAATACACAAGAGAAGAAGTACTAAAAATATCAGCCTGCATAGAAGAACACTTCGCACACAGCGTAGCAACAGCAATAGTAAAACAAGCAGAAAAAGAAAACATAAAACATGAAGAAGACCACAGTGAAGTAGAATACATAGTAGCACATGGAATAGCAACACAATACCATGGAAAAAGAGCAGTAATCGGAAGCAAACACTTCATCCTAGAAGACGAAGAAGTAAAAGTCAGCAAAAAACAAGAAAAAATCATAAAAGAAAACATAGACAAATACAGTGTAATCTATCTAGCAATAGATGGAAAACTAGAAGGAATACTATGCATAACAGACCCAGTAAGACCAGAAGCACACAAAATAATAAGCAAACTAAAAACACAAGGCATAGAAAACATAATAATGCTAACTGGAGACAGTGAAAACGCAGCAAAAACAATAGCACAAGACTTAGGAATCACAGAATACAAATCCCAAGTACTACCAGAAGACAAAGCAGAAATAATAAACAAACTCAAACAAGAAGGACACCAAGTCATAATGGTAGGAGACGGAATCAACGACTCACCAGCACTATCAGCAGCAGACGTAAGTGTAGCAATGAGAAACTCATCAGACATAGCAAAAGAAGTAGCAGACATAACACTACTATCAGACCAACTAAACGACCTCGTAACACTAAGATACCTAAGCACAGGAATGCTAGACAAAATCAACGACAACTACCACAAAATCCTAGAAATAAACGGATCACTAATCCTACTAGGAATACTAGGAATAATAACACCCTCAACAAGCTCAACAATACACAACCTATCAACAATGTTACTAGGTGCAAGAAGCACAAAAAGTGCACTTCCAAAAGAATATCAACAAGAAGAAGCTTTAATATAAAAAATAATATTAAAACTTCAATTTTACTTTTTTTTTAAACAATTTTTTTCATTTATTCTATTTTTTTTTATTTTTAATCCTATTGGAAGTGTACTTACTATGTATTTATAAAGAGTATTAGAAGTAGACTTCCCATACTTTTAAATAGTACAAAAAACAATAATTTAATCAACTGCAAAAATACTAAGAGGGTTAAACAATGACATCAAAAGAGGAATTAATCACATACATCAATGCAAAACAGAGAGAAACAAAAACACTAACAAGAAATAAACTAAAAAACACAAAAAAACACAGACTAAAATACTACAAAATCAAAAAACATATGGACAAATTCTTAAGTGAAGAAGAATACTACCACAGATTTATAGTAATGCCTGGATTAAGGGGAGTAGGAAAAACAACAATACTCTACCAACTATACAACTATCTAAAAAATGAGAAAAATATAAACACAAACAACATATTCTACTTAGATGTACACGACTTAAAATCTTCATTCAATACAGATGTCAAAACAATATTTAACTTATTTATAGAAGAAAAACACCAAAAAACACTAGTAACACTCGACGAAAAAATATTTTTATTGGTTGACGAAGCACAATTAGATGAAAACTGGGCAAAATATGCAAAATTAATATTCGACAAAACATCAAATGTTTTTATGATATTTACAGGCTCATCAGCATTAGATTTAGAACTCAACACAGATGCCGCAAGAAGAATCACCCGAGAACAAATATTCCCATGCAACTTCCAAGAATACCTCCTTTTAAAACATAAAATAAACTTACCAAAAAGCAACATCAAATATTTAATCTTAAGAAGGGATGAAGAATCAATAAACAAAGCAATAGAATATGAAAAACAAATAAAAGACAATCTATTGGATTTAGAAAACGATATAAATTTAGAATTTAAAAAATTCTTACACTACCAAAGCTTCCCATTCACATTAAACATCAATGAAATAAACTCATACCAATTAATAAATGAAGTAATAGAAAAAATAGTATCAGACGATTTAAAAGATTTCTATTCATTTAATCAAGTTACAAATAACACAATACTCAGATTAATAACATACCTTGCAACAAAAAAATCAGGAGATACATCACACACAAAAATAGCACAATCTCTAGAACTATCAACAAAAACAGTAAAAAAGATACTTGAAATATTAGAAAAATCCCAATTAATATTCAGTATAAATGCATATGGATCTAGTGGAAAAATGCTTAAAAAACCACAACAACACTTATTCTTATCACCATCAATTAAAACAGCAATAAACTATCGTGTCGGAAGATATGATATTAATCATGAAAAATGCTTCTCAGTACTTGCAGAAAACCTAATTGCATCAAAAATATTCGGATTAACAAATGAATCAATGGAATCATTAGCATTATTCTATGATGCTGATAAAAAAGGAGTAGATTTCTTAATAAAACACTTAGATATGGTAATTCCACTAGAAGTAGGAATTGGAAAGAAAACAAAAAGTCAATTAACAATTTCAAAAAACAAATATAACTCAAACTATGGAATTTTAGTATCAAATAGAACATCAGAAATCAGATTCCATAATAATATCTTATATATTCCATTACTAACATTTGCTCTAATGTAAAAATAATTCCAAAAAGAAAAAATGCCAAAAAATTATTAATCAACAAGAAAATAAGAATAATTATAAAAACAAAAAGAATATACATCATTTTTACCTTAAATTAATAAAGAGGAGAAAAATTGTGAATAAAAAATTAATTCTTATAGGTTTAATAATTATAATCTCAGTAGTATTTTTATTTATAGTAAGTGATGTTGAGAATATAAGGATGCAAGCTGCAAATGTAGCCCAACATAACACATCTATAGGTAATGCAATTTGGGTTAAATCTGGTGATATGCCTAGTGTTAATTTTAATTTACTTAAAAATGCACATATCGATACAATATTTTTAAATTATGGTGCAATTGATACATATGGTGAAGATACTGTAACACAATGGATTGCAAATGCAAATAATAATGGAATTAAGGTTCATATTTGGATGCAGGTATTATATAAAGATGAATTTCAAAACCCCTTAAATGATAATGGTGAAATTAACACCCAATTACTTAATAAAAATATTAATGACTCAGTAAAATATGCAAGTATTCCAGGTGTAAGTGGAATAGTTCTTGACTATATAAGATATCCTGGAGATGCAGGTGATAATCCAGGTGGAAGTGAAGCAATAAACTCATTTGTAGCTAACTTATCTAATAATATAAAAAATCTTAATCCAAATTTAATAGTATCTGGAACTTTTATGCCTGAATCTTCTAGATTAGTATCTGATTATGGTCAAGATTTAACAACACTTAACACATACTTGGATTATGTTATTCCAATGATGTATAAAGGTAATTATAATCAAGGAAGTTATTGGGTTGAAACAACTACAAGATACTTTGCAGAAAATAGTGGGGATGCAAATGTTTTAGTAAGCCTTCAAACTTACGCATCAGATGATGATATTACACAACTTCAAGTATCTGAGTTAAATAATGATATTGCTGAAGCTTATATTGGTGGTACAGATGGTGTTGCCTTTTTCCGTTATGGTTTACTAGATTTTAATGATTTTGACAGTGATGTTGACTTTGATGTAGGAGATATTTTTAAAATCCGTTTTAATTCTTTATTTTAAATATGGTTAATTATCATTTTAATTAAATTTTATTAGATTGTATGTTTTAGAGTATATATGGTAATTTAAATTTTTTAACTTTTATCAATTTTTACAATTTTAATGAAATATTTAAAATTTATCTTTATAATAAATATTATCTATTTTTTTTTGTTTTATAATACTGGAATTTAATATTAGCATTAGGCAATTGTTTAAATATTACGGCTGTGTCCGATTTGATACTGATGCTTAATTTTTGTTGATGTTTGCACATCG
>CAZJLS010000031.1:0-17928 GCA_964547125.1 uncultured Methanobacteriaceae archaeon
AAATTCATTAAATGAAAAAGGATAGATTTCTATATTCACATATCGTCCAGTTAATAATGTTGCTAGTTCTTTAGACATTAATTTTGAATTGGATCCTGTTAGATAAATATCTGTATTTTCAAGTTTATAATAACTGTTTATTGATATTTCCCAGTCTTTAACATTTTGAATTTCATCAAATAGTAAATAAACATTATCATTATTATTTTTTATGAATTTTAATACTAGTTCATCTAATTGTTCTCTTGTTTTTATGTGATTGTACTGTGGTAATTCTAAATCTATTAATAAGATATTTGATTCTTTTATTCCTTTATTTTTAAGTTCTTTGATTAATAGTTTGAATAAGTATGATTTACCGCAACGTCTTATTCCTGTTATTATTTTTATTAAGTCTTTGTCGATGAAATTGCATACTTTCTCTAGATATAATTTTCTATTAACCATTTTTTAGACCTTCATATATTATGAGTTTCTTATAAGAAACTATTTATGAATTTTAGCATAAAAAGTTTCCTATAGGAAACTATTTTTAAAAAATTTCAGTATTAGTTTCCTATAAGAAACTATTTTAAAAAAAGAAGATAAGTGTTTATAATTCAATTTTCTAATTCTAAATTTTTGCCATATAAATTTAAGGGTGTAGGTTTAGGTTTTAATTATCTTAATTTTGATATAACTGTATAATTAAAAATTAGTTGTTTTCTGTATTTTTATTCAATATATTGAATGAGTGTTTATATAGTATTATTCAATATAATGAATGAGTATTTATAGATTATAAACTTAAATTTAACTTTATTGTGTATTGTTGAGCACTAAAATTAAAAACACACTGGATTCATTTTTTCGATATTTATAAGTTAATATTATTATAATGTGTTTTGTTGACTACAAATTGTAGCCAACTAAAATTACTCTAACACAAAGATTTAAAAAATATATAAAATTTTACTATTTTTTTAAATATTTTTGTTCTATTGAATATTTACCAATCTAAAAAAATTGTTTATTATTAAGAATATTTATATATTCTAAAAAGTATAATATAAAAATGTAAATTCAGAAGTTTAAATGAATATTACTTATTCATTAAATTTCCGTTATATTGTTTTATTAGGAGTTTATATTTCTACACTTTATTTTATAAGCTCCTAATTACTTACAAACTATTTTTTAACTATTTTCTAGATATTTTTATAACTTTTATTTACTACTTTTAATATAACCAATATTGAAATCATAAATTAAACCTATAACTTGGCAATATAATGGTTTTTATGAGTAAGTTTTGTCTTATTTTTAAAACCTCTATGTTTAATAGGGGGTTTAAATATGTATATTCATTATTTAACAGCTATGTTATATTTGATTATGGCATTAGTTTATTTTATATTGTTTATATTACATTTAATAAGTATTTAGACTGATGAATTTGGTAAGGAGTTAATATTTTAATAATTTGTTTTTATTATCTAAATCATAGTGTAGAATGTTTTAGGTAAATATTTTTTAGGTTTGATGAATTTTGTTTTTTATTATAAATATTTCCTTCTTATATTTTATTTATTTTTGTTCTATTGAACCTTTACCAACCTGCCTCAACATGTCCACAAGCACGCTCATTAATAATATCAAAAAGTTCAATATCATATGGTGCAGCGTTTATTTTTTCCCCACTTGTTAAAATTATGCCTTTACCACTAATAAGAGATTTTTCACACCTAACAATATCTGAATAAGGTATTCGAATTTCACCAATATCCTTTGAATATAAAACAACACCTTTTGGAGCTAATCTAATTCTACCAGTTACTTTTATCTTTTGCATCTCAGTTCCACTAGTAGCAGCTAAACCAATAAGACCAAATGCAGCAGTTGCAGCTATACGACTGCCTACATTATATTTATCTCCTACAGTTTCACCAATTACAAAATTACATCGTATACCTTCTCGATATTTTTCTATTTTTTGTTGTCTTGTTTTTCTAAATAAACTCATGTTTTATCAAACCTTCTATATTATTATGTTAATGTTTTATATTTTTTAATCTTTTTTTAATTTTTATAATATCTTAAAAATTTATATATGTCAAAATTTATAATACATTGTATTTAGTTATAAAATATCCTCTATGGTGTGTGATAAAACATATGGAAAATGAAAAAATAAAAGACTATAAACAAATAAAAGAATTAGATAAAATATTAGAACCCTCAAATAAAGTACTAAAACAACTAAAAAACGGATTCTACAGAATAATAATACTATGGGAAGTAAACAAACAACCAATACATGGATACGGCTTAATAAAAAAAATAGATGAATTCTACCAAAAACAAATAGATGCAGGAATACTAAACAAAACCTCATCAAGTAAAATATACCCCATACTAACACAAATGGAAAAAGACAATATACTTGAAGGATACTGGAGTATAAAAGACAATAAAAACATAAAATACTATAAAATAACTCCACTAGGAGTTGAAATGTTAAAATTAATACATTTCAGATTCTACCAACTAGGCTCAAACCCAATATGGAAAGAATTCGTAAATGATATGATACTAACAGAAGATTTAAAAGAATTTAAGGAGTAATTTACCTTGAAAAATGCAATTGAAACATTTGATTTAACAAAAAAATATAAAGATTTCACAGCAGTTAACTCTTTAAACTTCCAAATTCCAGATAAAACAATATTCGGAATGTTAGGACCAAACGGTGCAGGAAAAACAACAACAATAAAAATGTTAACATGTCTTGCACAACCAACAAGTGGAACAGCAAAAGTAGCAGGATATGACATAAAAGACAATCCCAATGAAGTAAGAGAAAAAATAGGTATGGTTCCACAAGCAGTAAGCCTATATAAAGATTTAACTGTAAAAGAAAATGCAGAACTATGCTCAGACTATTATGGACTAAATGAAGATATAAAATTTACAAGAATAGATGAACTAATGGAACTAGTAGACATAAAATATGCAGAAAACAAACTAATCAAACACTTATCAGGAGGACAAAAACAAAAAGCATCACTAGTTGCAAGTCTAGTTCACAGACCAGAAATACTATTTCTAGACGAACCAACAATAGGATTAGATCCAACAACAAAAAGAGTACTCTGGGATATAATACAAGACTTAAACGATGAAGGACACACAATAATCCTATGCTCACATGATATGTACGAAGTAGATATGTTATGTGACAATGTAGGAATAATAAACACTGGAAACTTAGTAGCATATGATACACCACACGGACTAAAGGACACACTACTAAAAAAACAAAAAGACGAATATGAAAACATTACACATGCACTAACAAAAGTACAAAACGAAAAAGATTTAAAATCACAAAGAAACTTCCTACGAGAAGTATCACTACTTGTAGAAAACCTAAACGAAACAATAATAAACTACCTACAAAATAATCCGAAAATACATGAAGTAATAATGGAAAAAAACGGAAGAGTAAACCTAAAAGTTGATAAATTCGATGAAAACACAGTAAATGATATAATAAAAACAGTTCAAAATTACAATGGAAAAATAAGCTCAATATATACAGAAGAACCATCACTAGAAGATGTTTTCATGAATGTTACAGCAGATGTTGATGAGGATGCAAGAGCATAGGGGTTGAAAAAAAGTGGTTGAACTAAAAAAACTAAAATGGATGATAAAAAAAGAATGGTTAAGCCTCTACCGTCACCCAGGAAGACTAGTTTCAATATTAATATTTCCAATAGTCATAATCCTACTATTTGGATATGGGATGGGAGGAGATTTAACAGACCTTTCAGTAGTAGTCTGCACACCAGATACTGGAGATTTAACAGATTTAACACTAGATGAAATTAAAGCAAACTCGGTATTTAATATTGTAAATATAACAACAAATCAAAATCTTGCAAAAGAAATGGTGGATAATGGTGAAGTTAAAGCCGCAATACTCCTACCATCGAATTATAATAATAATACTCAGCAGCGAACAGTAACATTGTACTTAGATTCATCGGATCAAATGGCAGCAGGAGTATTAGAACCAGCAACACAAGGAATATTCAGTCAAATATCAATAAAACAAGCATTAACACAACAAATAAATGTTAATAATCAAACAGCAGATAATTCAAACTCACTATCACAATCACTAACAAGTGCAAAATCATCAATAAACCTTCAAATCAACAAAATATATGGAAACATAAAATACATGGACTTTTTAGTTCCAGCAATACTTGGAATGACAATAATGATGTCATGTATAATGGGTTTAGGTGCATCAATAGCAGGAGAAAGAGAAACAGGAGAACTAGCAAGATTATTCATGACACCAACAACAGTAGCAACAGTAATAGCTGGAAAAATACTAGGAAAACTAAGTGTAGAAATGCTAAGAGCACTACTACTTCTTACAGTTGCAATGCTACTATTTGGAGTCACAGTAAAAGGAGGAGTAATACAAACAATAATACTCCTATTTATCGGAGCATTATGTTTTGTAGGATTTGGAATAATGCTATCTGCAAGAACACAAACACAAGAAGACTATTCACAAATCTCAATGGTATTCTCAATGCCAATGATGTTTGTATCCGGAGTATTCTACCCAATAGAAACAATGCCATGGATACTGCAAAAATTCGCATACCTATTCCCACTAACATACCTAAACGATGCAATGCGAGCAGTAATGATACAAGGAAAAACACTAGGGGATGTATGGATAGACATACTGGTATTATTAGGATTCACACTACTATTTTTCATACTTGGAGTTAAACGATTTAACCGAGACGTCTAAAAAAGGAGGAAAAAGATGAAAAAATCAAGCATAATAATAATATTAATAATATTACTTGCAAGCATAAACACAATAAATGCCTCAGATAATAACTGGCCAACATTCCAACAAAACATATTCCACACAGGATATATAAATGAAGCCTCAGACCACATAGCAAACACATGGACATACAATATGGAATCACCAATAAAAGCAACACCAGCAATACAAGACGGAATAGCATACATAATATCTTCAAACGGAATACTAAAAGCAATCAACATCGAAGATGGCACATGCAAATGGAGTGACGATTTAAAAACAAACATCACAGCATCACCAGTAATACAAAACAACATACTATACATTGGCGGTGAAGACGGATACATGTACGCATACAACATAGATAATCAAGATATAATATGGAAATTCAAAACACCACAACCAATACAATCAACAGCATTTCTAACCAATGATTCAATATACTTTGGCTCAAACAACGGACATGTATACAAACTAAACATAGACAATGGTGAAAAAATAAACGACTACAACCTATCAGGAAAAATCACATCATCACCAATAGTAATAAACGACACACTATACGTAGGCTCAACAAACAACAAAATATACTCAATAAACACAGAAACTGGTGAAGAAAACTGGGCATACACAACAGGAGATGAAGTAAAATCATCACCAGCAATATCAAACAACACACTAATTATAGGCTCATCAGATGGAACACTATACGCATTAAACATAACAGATGGAAATGTTATATGGAAATTCGACACAGGAAACAAAATACTATCCTCACCAACAATCGAAGAATACCATAATAATGTATACATAGGCTCAAATTCAGGATCCATATATTGTCTAGACTTAAGAGACGGAACACTAAAATGGGAATATGCAACAGGAAGTGAAATACAAACAACACCAGCAATATCAGAAAATAACATAATATTCGCATCTAACAACGGACAAGCACACATATTAAACAAATTCAGTGGAAATGAAAACTTAAGCTTCAATCCAGGATCATACCTATTCAACTCCCCAATAACCTCATCACCAGTAATATACGGAGAAAGCCTACTAATAAGCGGACAAGACGGATACGTCTATGCATTAAACGACTTAAAACTAGAAGCACCAATAACACCACTAAACCTATACACAATAATATGTGCAATAGTTGTAATCCTACTACTAGCACTAGGAATAAAATACATAAAAACAAAAACAAAAGAAAAATAACGGACAAAAAAACATGTTAGACTGTTTAATACTAATCGAAGACAACCTAGAAAAATACCACAACGAAAACAAAAACCCAGAAGGAATACAACTAATACTAAATGCATTAAACAGTCAAAACATCACATACCAACTAACAAACTACAAAAAAATACAAACACACACAAAAAAATACACAATAGAAAACCAAGAATTCACATATCCAAAAGCAATAATAAGCCTAATAATACCACAACCAGAAGACAAACACTACAAAAAAATAAGAATAGACTTTGAAAAACACTCCAAACACATAAACCCATACAAACAATGTGAACTTGTAAAAAACAAAACCCAAACACTCCAATACCTAAAAAACATAAACAACCTACAAACACCAAAAACCACACTCCTAAACGAAAATACAAACATAAAAGAAACAATAAACACATTAAAACTCCCACTAATACTAAAACCCAACAAAGGAGAAAAAGGAAAAGAAATACAACTAATAAAAACAGAAGAACAATTAAAAAACACAATAAAAAAACTCCCATCAAATCAATACATACTACAAGAAGCAATAACAGAAAGCTTTGGAAAAGACATACGCATAGTAACAGCAGGAAATAAAATAATATATGCAATACAAAGAACAAACACCAAAAACTTCATATCCAACAGAAACCAAGGCGGAACAATAAAACAAATACCAATACCCGAAAAATTAAAAGAACAAAGCATAAAAATAATACAAAAACTAAAACTAAACTACGCAAGTATAGACTTCCTAATAAAAAAAGACCAATACATACTATGCGAAGTTAACAGCTTCCCAGGATTAACACTACCCATACAAACCCTCAAAAACAAAGATTACACAATATACAACAATCTAAAAACCACACTCCTAAAAATATTAGATTTCTAAAAATAATACTTTTCAAATGCTCACACTAGCTACTTATCCATACACAAATAAAATTACTAAACATGAAGTTTAATTAAAAAAATCAAAAGAAGACAAAAAAATAATGTTTATGGATAATACAAACTACACAGCTATTGAAAATATAACACCAACACAACTAAAAACCTACTGCAAAGAAAAGAAATTAAACTTCAATTTAAATAAAAAACTATGGTAAATGGGCAGCATTCGCACACTATTATGGTAAAAAACAAAAACTCAAAAACTACCAACTAATAAACTTCACAAACATAATAACAATATCAATAGCACACACAAAAAATAGAAAACACCAGAAAAATACATAGACGAAGAATCCATAAGTCTTAAAGTCTTTAAAAAAATAGAAACAATAGACAAAGAACAACTAGGTGATATTGAAAAAACAAGAAAACTATTCCAAGAAATACTTGAAATCTATAAAAATCCAAACTTCAACCAGGATTATGAAAAACATAAATTTCAAAAAACCGTTAAACTCTCTTGGAATCAAACAAATGTATCCTGGAAACACATTCAATGAGAAAATAACATACATTATCAACCAGGCACCAGAATACATATAAAAAAAATTTCTTGTGTAACATAATTTTTGGTAAAAAATTAAATTAAAAATTTTAGTTAAAAAAAATCGTAAAAAAAATGGAATAAGACACAAAAAGGCATAAATTGAGAATCATGTTACAACAATTATACACACCACAACAAACCCATAACACAAGCATATAAACACTACAAAATACAGTAAACACCATAAACAAACCATTTACCATAAATATGAAAACATTTTTTTTTAATATATTTTGAAGTGGACTTTTGGCTAAAAAAATTGACGGATAAATAATCTAGATTATGATTGGCAATTTTGTCACTAATAATGGATTAATAAACTCTGAAAATAGAATTTATTGGTATAATTCTTTAATGAAATTCATAGTAGATTATTGTAAGTCTAATGATTCCGTAGATGTTTTAAGAAGATTATATATTCATATGCAATAATTTTTTCGTGATAGTGATGACATATACAGTATATAATGATATTTTTACTAAATTTGAAGCATATGATTATTTAAAATTATATGAGTTGCTTTTTGAAGATATGGGATGTTATGAAGTTGATTTGAAATCTTCAGTTGTAAGGGCTATTGTCAGTAGGTAATATTATTCTATTTTTTTACCTTTAAGAGATTATTTGAAGGAGAATTATGGGGAATATAATCCTTGGAATAATGAATATTTATATACTTTGAGTATTGTTATATTTAATGTGGACGGTTTTCAACTACCTTAATTAAATTAAAATAATGTTTGATTAAATGCACTATTTATTATTAATTTACTATTATTATTTAATCTATTTTTAATTAAACATGGGGGGTTATTGTTCGTCCATTTTTTTTCTTGATTTAATTTTAGTTTAAATTGCTTTATTTTAAAAAATAAGGTTTCTAATTAATTTTTTAAAAATTAAGTCAAATGTATGAAAATATGCTTTGGACGGTTTTATTAAATAAAATATATGATTAATTAAATTAATTAATGGAATTGGTATTGTTCTTTTTATTTATCATTATTTTAATTTATTGATGAGATATTTTTTTCATTAGCTCTTAAATTGGGGTTGTGTTTAAAGTTCATTAAGATTATTTATTGAAATTATTTTTAGTTTTATAGTTAATTATATGCTTATACTTTTCTATATCTATATAATTCATTTTTAATAGGTTATTTTTTCAAATAAAATAATAATAACTTGTACTCTAATTAATAAGCAATAAAATTATAAAAAACAATAAACAACACGATAAATTTTATATAAAATACCAAATCCTATAATTCTTATTAATTAGAAACAATAAACTTTAATTAATTAATAAAAATTTTAAAATTAAAATTAGTAGGGATAATAAGATTATGAATTATAAACTTTTAGATGCATTCTTCATTTTCATTAGAGGACTATTTATGGGTTCAGCAGACATAGTTCCAGGTGTAAGTGGAGGAACAATAGCCTTAATAACTGGAATATATGAAAGATTAGTAACTGCAATAAGTAATATTAAACTTAGATGGATTAAACCTTTAATACAGTTAAATAAAAAGGAATTTATAAGTGAATTAAAAGCAGATATTGATTTTCCTTTTTTCATACCTTTAATATTAGGTATAGGTATTGCATTTTTATCATTATCTAAAGTAATAGGATATTGTTTAGATGTTTACACGGCATATACTTTCGCATTCTTTTTAGGTCTTATTATTGCATCAGCTTTTATTCTATTTACACAAATTGAAGAAATTAATATTATAAATATACTTTTAATTATTGTTTTTGCAGTTTTAACTTGGATTTTTGTAGGTTTGAATCCTATTGCAGCTAATCATTCACTACCAATTATATTCATATCAGCAGTTATTGCTATTTGTGCAATGATTTTACCAGGTATTAGTGGATCTTTTATTTTATTATTATTAGGACAATATGAATATATGTTAAGTGCATTGTCTTCATTTAAAATATTGGATATTATTGTTTTTGTTGTTGGTGCTGTTATTGGTTTGCTTGGTTTTAGTCGTTTTGTTAAATATGCATTTGAGAAATATCATTCAGCCACTATTGCTTCACTTATGGGTATTATGATTGGAACAATCCGTTTACCATGTAATAATATTTTAAATTCTATGAATGGTTCTTCAAGCTTTTTAATACTTGGTTTAATTATAATTGGTTTTGCTTTAATTGTTATATTGGAAAATAAGTTTAAAATTGCTGATTAAATTAAAGTGAAATAGGTTTTGAAATCATTATTTATTTTTAACCATGCTTCTTTACAGTATGCTGGAGATTGTGTGACAAGTTTACTTAAATATTCTTGCTTTTCTTCTGCTTTACTGTCAAGAGGTGTTGGTTCTCCTTTTGTATTTAAATAAACTAGTATATTATCAGTAATTTTTATTAATCCTTTGTTTTTTACACGTAGTTCACCTAAAAATTTTCCTATCAGATTAGTTTCAAATTTTTTAAGTGTTGCTTCTTTTTCATCCACTATTGTGTATTCTATATTGGATAGTTTTTCTTCTCTGTATTTTTCATATTCTTTTTTCAAGTAGTTTAGTGCATTTTTGTTTAATGGTTTATAGTAGTCAGTGTTTGGTATTTTTTCAAATACTAAGATTTTTTCGTCTTTTAGGTTTACTTTTTCTATTGGATTTTCGAGTTTTTCTCTCATTTTTCTTCAATCCTAATATTTTTTTCCTTTTCTAGGTTTATTTTTTTTATTAGGTAGTATATTATCATTCCTATAAAATAGCAGATTATGTCTAGATTGTCGGTTATGCTGTTGCTTCTCCATAATGGTGTTATGTATTCTCCAAGTATGGATAGGATTATGGTTATTGGTATTAGGTGTTTTAGTTGTGTTACGTTGTGGTAGTATTATATTTTCTTAAACTATCACACTTTTTGTATATCTATTTGTTATATTAATCCTTCAATATATGATTTAAGTTGAGGCAGATCATATTTTATAGTTTCCCATGCAATATCAAACATTACACGTTGATAATCATGAGCATGAATATTTCGCATATCTTTAATATCTCTCCATGGTATATTATTATGTTCTTTTTTAAATTCATCGGATAATCTTCCTACTTGTTCTCCTATCTGAATAATTACTAGCGAGCAAGCATCTTGGAATTGTTTGTTTGTTTTATATAGCTCTTCATCATCACCAAATATGGACACATGTTCTTCAATTCTATTACAATAAGTTATAATCCATTCGAGTGCTTGTTTATCACTTTCTTTCATATAACAAAACCTCATCTTTTAGAATAGTATTTAAAAATTCTTTATCGGAAACACCAGTGGTTATTAAATCAACATGGCAATTAAATTTTTCTTCAAAGTTTCGAACTAATGAATTATATTGTATTAAACCTCTTAATTCTCCTTTATCAATAATAAAATCCAAATCACTATCTTCTTTTGCATCTCCTCGAGCATATGAACCAAAAAGGCTTAGACGTTTTATACCATATTTTTGTGCAATTGGAACTGCAATCTCTTTAATTTCATCAATATTATAAATCATTATTATTGGCCTCGTTTATTATTTAATATTCATTTTATTTTTTTTTATTAGGTAGTATATTATCATTCCTATAAAATAGCAGATTATGTCTAGATTGTCGGTTATGCTGTTGCTTCTCCATAATGGTGTTATGTATTCTCCAAGTATGGATAGGATTATGGTTATTGGTATTAGGTGTTTTAGTTGTGTTACTTGTTTTCCTGTGTTGTATTGTGAGAACAGGTTAACTAAAGAGAAGAATAAGGGTGTTGCTAGTAAGTCGTTTAAGTAATTGTTGAAAAATATGTTTCCTGTTGGTTTAAGTATTGTTTGGTTAATTATGTATATACTTAAAATGAAAATTAGGATTTTTGTGTCAGTTTTGTATTTCATGTTTTTTTTTATCCGCAGATTGCAAAAATGCATAGTCCTACTACTACTGCAAATACTATTGTAAAGAAATTTTCCATTTCTTTTAAACCCTCCTTTAACTATATTAGTTTTGTTTTTTATCATATTTCTTTTTGTTTTTTTTAGTATTTAAAATTTAAGATTTATTTTTTTTATTTTTAAATAGAAAAAGAAACATAATTATTTATGTTAAAAATCATTTTTTAAAAAAATTTATGGAGGATTTTATAATTAATAAATCTAAAAAATATTCACTAATAGTTCTTGTATCCATTTTAGTTTTGTTTATTAGTTTAGGTAGTGTTGTTGCTGAGGATGTTAGTGTTATTGGTGATGATGATACTGTTAAGATGACTGATGTAGAATCAGATAGTGCTGTTTCTAGTAATATTAGTTCTATTAATCCGGGTGATTTTGCATCTGGTAATTCTATTTATGTAAGTCCTACTGGTAGTGATAGTGGTACTGGGTCTTCATCTGATCCGTATAAGACTATTAGTAAGGCTGTAAGTGTTGCTAAATCTGGAACTACTATTTTCTTGTATGATGGTACTTATTCTGGAAGTAGTAATAATAATATTCGAGTTCTTAAAAGTTTGAATTTTGTTGCGATGGATAATACTTTGCCTACTGTTATTGATGGTGGTGGTGTTAATCGCCTTTTCAGTATTGGTGGTAATATTACTGTGAATTTCTTAGGTTTGACTTTGCAGAATGGTCGTGCTGTTAATGGTTCTGCTATTTCTGTTTATAATGCTTACAGTATTACTACTGTTAATATTGTTAACTGTACTTTAAAAGATAATTATGCTACTAGTATGGGTGGTGCTTTGTATATTTCTGGTATGAGTGGTAGTAGTTATAGTAAATTTATTATTGAGAACAGTACTTTAGTTAATAATTATGCTGTTTATGATGGTGGTGCTGTTTTCGTTGATAATGGTGGTAGTTTAAGTATTCGTCATACTAATTTAACTAATAATCGTGTTAATAGTAATAATGGTTTTGGTGGTGCTGTTTATAATAGTTATTTAACCTGGTGTTATGGTGCAGTATTTGAAAATAATACTGCATTTAACGGTGGGGCAATATATAATAATTATGGTAACCTTTACACTTATTATAATAAAGGAGAAAACACATTATTCATAAGTAATGTTGCTTATGGTAGTGGTGGAGCAATATATAAAGTTAACACTGGTATAAGCCGTATTAACAACACTTTCTTCCGTAATAACTCTGCAAGATATGGTGGAGCAATAGCATTAATCAACTCTACTGGAAACATGACAATTATAAACTCAACATTCGCATATAATACTGCAAGTACTGAAGGTGGAGCAATATATAATAATGCACGCTCATCAGTATACACATCCTACTGTGCATTATATGGTAACAATGCACCAACAGGAAAAAGTATAAGTTCAAAAAACACACAATGTACTGCAGATTACAACTGGTGGGGAAACAACACCAACCCTTACACATCAGGAGATACAAGTTTCCAACCAAACACTTATGTAATAATGGGTATGAATGTATCAGATAATGGAGATACTGTAGCTGTAAAAGCAACATTAAACCAATACTATGATACAAGAGATAAAGCAGAACATAATTTAGTAGATTACATACCATTTAACCTTGTAACATTCAATTGTACAGAAGGATTCATAGCACCTACTGAAGCAACATTAAACCATGGAGAATACACTGCAACATACTATAAAGCAGAAGATATGGGTGAAATATCAGCAACCATAGGTTCACAAACATTAAGCACAGTTGCACCAGGTACTGGAATACTTTTAACAGTTGACAATCTAACAGCTAACCTAGGAGATACTGTAAACGTAACAGGTACTGTAAGTATAAATACCATACCAGTAACATCAGGTATAGTAAGCTTACCAAATGGTGCAACAGCACCAATTAACGATGATGGAACATTCTCAATACCATTCTATGTTAACATAACAACAAGTGGACTTCACTACATACCAATCACATTCTCAAATGATGAAGGTAAAACAACAAGCATGCTAGCATTAACAGTTGGAGCAATACCAACAATACTAACAATGGATGATATAACAGGTTCACTTGGAGATACAGTAGCACTAAACGTTTATGTTAAAGATAACGCAGGAAACGATGTAAGTGGAATAGCAAAAATCCACATCTACAACCAAAATACTGAAGTAGAAGTATTCAACGGAGTAGGAACAAGCCAATACACAATCATCCAACCTGTCGGCCAATACCGTATGACAGCAACTTTCACTGGTGACGGTTATGCAAGCTCCAAAGGAGAAGCAAACCTAATAGTAACCCGCCAAAAAGTAATAATAAGCATACCACAAGTAAACGGAGATCTTGGAGAAACCATAACAATACCAATAAATGTAACAAACCGTTTAGGAGATAATGTAAATGGAACATTAATAGTTGACTTTAACCGCAAAACCAGAAACTTAACAGTAGTTAATGGTCATACAGAATTTAATGTAACATTACCAGAAGTTGAAGGAAACTACAACTTAACTGCAACATATCCTGAACAAGGAGACTATGGTGAAACAATCGAAGTTGCAACTGTAGGAGTTGGAGTAACAAACACCATAATAACTGGTGAAGACTTAACATTCAAATATGGAACTCCACACGATTACACCATAAAATTAACAGATGTTAATGGTGCAGTAATTGTAGGAAGACATGTAAACTTCAAATTAACACGTACCTCATCAGGTGCAAGTAAAACATACTCTGCAGTTACAGACTATGAAGGAAAAGCAACACTAACCATAAACTTAGCTGCTGGAAACTACACAGTAGAAACAACATTTGATGGAGAACACAACCGTTTCCAACCATCTAGCTGTTTCAATACAATAAAAATAACAACTGATGACCCATCACCAGAACCAGTAACTAACAAAACAATAACATACATATCCTCACAAGACTTTACAGAAAAATACGGTGATGCAGGATACTTTAAAGGTAAACTTTTAACAAGTGATGGAACACCTGTTGTAGGACATCACATATCAGTTAAACTAACACGTGTATCAAGTGGTGCAAACAAAGCTTATGATGTAGTAACTGATTACACTGGAGAGTTCATGTTACAAATAAACTTAGCTCCTGGAAATTATACTGCCGAATCCACCTATGAAGGTATATTAAACTATAGTTCTTCCAGTGCAAACAATAAGATAACTGTAACTAAAGCATAAAAAAGATTTAAATGTGGGGGATTTGATCCTCACATTTTTTTACTATTTTTTTTGGGAGATTTTTTATTTATGAGTGATATTGTATCTAATTTTAAAGATATTTTAACAAATTATAAGGTAATTGATAATCAAGTAGTTTTAGAAGATTCTGATATTGTATCAAGAATAGAAAATGAGTATAAAGCTAATTTAGAAGAGTTTATAAAAGAAATTACAGGTTCTGATGATTATATTGTTTCTTTTGAAGCTTCTAAAAATGGTAATTTGCTTAGGATTCCTGCTGCAACTTTTTTTAATAAGAATTTCACGGATTCTTATAATAAAGGTTTGTTTTTAGGTTTTTCTTTTTATCCTGCAAAGGGTTTACTTTATTTTAAATTAGATCAAGGAATTAGTAGTACTGATGGTGATTTTAATTTATTTTTTGTTAGAGCTGAGAAATTAAGATGTGATTATATTACTGACATACCTTCTGAATTTAATTTTGATCAAAATAAGTGCGGAGCTGGAAATGTGCTTGGTAAAAATTATACTTTGGATGACTTAAGTATTGAATTATTAAGCAAAGATTTAAAATATTTAATAGATGTTTATGAATCAATAATTCCAAACTATGAAAAAGTAAAAAAACTAAGCTTTAATGAAATAATAGAAACACTAGATATTTAATTCTTTTATTGTGTTTATCTAAAAATTTTAAATTAAATTTCACTATATAAAAAATAAATACCTTTTAATATTTCTTATAATTAATTAAATATTATCTAAGTTGAAGAATTAGTTTTTTAATTTTAATAAAACTTATATTATAAGAAATTAAGAGGTGTGATTATGACATTTAAAAGGTATGAAGGCTTTACAGGAAGTCTTCCTCAAAGTTTCATTGATAAAACTCTCATTACTTGCCCAATTTGTGGAAGTAATAATCCTCATTGGTCATTAGAGATGAAAATGAAATTAGATATTGAGGGTAATAAATATTTATTTAAATGTGAACAGTGTGATTGTATTCTATCCGCACGTGTTCCAGATGTTACTGGTTTTAATAAAACAGCACTTACTACAACTGGTTTTATAAAAAAATTGAAAGGTAAAAATAATAAGATTACGTATATGATTGTTGAAGATGTAGGAACTCAAACTAATATGGGTAAATATATTGGGAAAGAATTACCTTTAGAAAATCTTATTAACCTAAGATGTAATGAAAATAATCAAACATCACAATTTAATAAAAAAGAATTTAAATTTTGTAGTCAATGTGGTACAAAATTAGATTATGAAGATAAATTTTGCAGTCAATGTGGTAATAAACTTTAATCTTTTTATTATTTTTTCTAAAATAAGCTTTTTTTTGGAGGAAAAAAATAATATGAAAAAATAATATCCTAAAGATTTTGGAAAGTCTTTTTTTTATTATGGTATACTTTTTTTTTATTTTAAATCCTAACTTTTTTGTAGAAAGTTTTTTAATGTTTCTAATATTTTTTTATGGGATAATAATAGAATCATTGTTTTTTTAGGTTTTAAAATAAAGTTTTTTGGTTATTTGAGTTTTTTTTTAAGTATATATAATATTTTTTTTCGCTTATTAATTTATTTTTTTGGCTTTCTTTTTATCTTGGGGATTGTTTTTTTCATGATTATTTCACTCAAGTTTTGAGGTATTAAATTTTATTTTAAAAATTTTAAGTTATACTTGAGTAATTATTATATTATACATAATCACTTTTAAAGCTTTCTACCAATAATATAATAATATAAAAAAATTAAATAATAAAATAAGAAAAAAAGGATACAAAAACAATGGAAAAAATCAAAATAATGTCTGGAAACATAGATGGAATAAACGGAGCATTCCTCAGAGGATTCTCAGAAATAGTAAACAAAACACAACCAGACATTATATGCATCCAAGAAGTAAAAATACCAGAAAAAAAGATAAAAGACAAAGTAAGAAACCTACCAGGATACAAAAGCAACTTCTACACACCACTTAGAGGAAAAAAATCAGGAGTAGGACTCTACTCAAAAATACACCCAAAACTCCAACTATGGGGACTAGGAATAGAAGAAGGAATGGAAGGAAGAACACAACTAGCAGAATTTGAAAAATTCACACTAATCAACGCATACGCACCATCAGGCAGAAAACATGAAGACTTAAAACACAAATACCAATACTTAGAAGACCTATTCAACTACGCACAAAACCTACACCAAGAAGGAAAAAACATAATACTCTGCGGAGATTTTAACGTAGCATACTCACAAAAAGAAGCATACAACCCAGAATACTACGGACCAGGATACCTAAACGAAGAAAAAATCCTCTTCAAAAAATTCCTAAAATCAGGATTCATAGACACATACAGAATATTCCACCCAAACAAAAAACACTACACCTGGAGAAGCAGAAGACTAAGAGAATACAACCTCGAAGGAGGATTCAAACTAGACTACATACTCACAAACAAAGAACTAAAAGATAACATAACAGACGCATACATAAGAAACTACGAACTATCAGACCACGACCAACTATTTTTAGAATTAGAAATATAAAAAAAAGGAGAAAAAATATAAAATGAGCATATTCGATATAAACAAATGGTTAAACTGGCTACAACAAGAAGACAACGCATTCAACAAAATACCAAACAACGGAGCAGTAGGAATAATATCCAACGCATCAAAAGAAGACATACTAATAATAAGCAGAAAAAACAACACAATAGACATAAGAACAAGCAAAATCCCAGAAGAAACAAGAAACCCAATAGTAGACATAGTATTCATAGTAAACAAAAGACACTTCGACATAATACTTGCAAACAATTTCGAACAATTCAAAAACCT
The DNA here is from genome assembly GCA_964547125.1 of uncultured Methanobacteriaceae archaeon. Taxonomy (GTDB): domain Archaea; phylum Methanobacteriota; class Methanobacteria; order Methanobacteriales; family Methanobacteriaceae; genus Methanobrevibacter_A. The sequence goes on from CAZJLS010000031.1 coordinate 17,611, forward strand.
CATAAACGACAACCAACTAACAGCACAACCACTAATATCACTAGAAAAACTACAAACTAAACACTACCTAGAATTCATAGGAGAAACAGGACTAACAATCAAAGTAAACATATAAAAAAGGTGGAAAAAATGGAAAGATTCACCATACCAAGAAACATATACTACGGACAATACGCACTTGACGCACTAAGAAAAATCAAAGGAAAAAGCGCACTAATAATAACAGGAGAAAAAACAGTAAAAGAAAACAAAATACTAGAACAAACACTACAACAACTACAAAAAACAAACATACCAACAAACATAATAAACGGAATA
>CAZJLS010000032.1:0-17890 GCA_964547125.1 uncultured Methanobacteriaceae archaeon
GGATTTTTTCTTGAATCATTAATTGACCTGGGTCAGAACACATGTATTTGTAATCAGTCGCGTATACTACATTTGGTAAGGTTTTAGCATATTCTGCTACTGCTTTGACGTCAACAACACCGGCTATGTTTACACCACAGTGACAGACAAATACTCCTACTCTTACTTCTTCATTGTTATTATTTTCCTCTGCCATTTAAAAAATCACCTTGTACAAGTTGATGATATTTTTTATCAACACTATCTAAATTTTATATATAAATAAATTTTAGATACATTCTTATGTTTATAATATAAGTTAATAAAGGTTTCTATTGAATATGTTGAGTAAACTTTATATAATAGAAAATAAGTATTAAATTAAAAAAACTAAAAAGAAAAAACACCAAAGGATAGAACTTAAAAATAAAAATAAATAAATAAATGAATTCAAATAAGAAAATAAAACAAAATAAACAATAGAAAAATATTGATTTTTTAAATAAATTTCTAGTTAAAAAAAGTTTAAAAAAAAGAGTATTTTTCTATAAAAAAATACTCAAATTTGAAAAAAAAATCTAGTCAACAATACCATCAGTTGTAATTTTAAATACACATTCACCTTCAGGTAAGTGTGGACTGTCAACTAATCTTGCAATTCTTTTTCCTGCTAAACCTTTTTTAATCCAAAGTCTATAGGTAGATGCGTGTCCTAAAACATGTCCACCAATAGCTTTTGTAGGGCTTCCAAAGAATGCGTCTGGTCTTGCTTGTACCTGGTTAGTTATGAATACAGCAATATTATAAGTATTAGCTAATGTTTGTAAAACATGTAAGTGTTGGTTTAATTTTTGTTGTCTTACTGCTAATGATTCACGTCCAACATATTCTGCTCTGAAATGTGCCATTAATGAATCTACAATAACAAGTTTAACATTAGCTCCACTTTGTATTAAATTGTTTACTTTATCTGCCATTAGCATTTGGTGGGATGAGTTGAATGCTCTTGCAATGTGTATTTTTTGTAGTGCTTCACTTGGATCTAATCCAAATCCTTCTGCGATTTGCTCTATTCTTTCTGGTCTGAATGTGTTTTCAGTATCGATAAATACACATTCTCCATCTAATCCACCTTTTTCTTCTGGAAGTTGTACTGTTACTGCTAGTTCATGTGATAATTGACTTTTTCCTGAACCAAATTCTCCAAATACTTCTGTTAGTGATTGTGTTTCGATTCCTCCACCGATTAAATCGTTTATACCTTCACTTCCAGTAGTTATACGTCCAACTTCTTTTCTTCTTTCTAACACATCGAATGCTGTTTCAAAGTCTAGTTCTGCAGCTTTACGAGCAGCTTCTATAACTTTAATTGCTACTCCTTCACCTATTTCTGCTTTTGCTGCTAATTCTTTTGGAGTTGCTGTTGCTAATCTCATCATATCTCCAAAACCAGCATCTTGTAATTTTACTGCAGTTTTTTCTCCGACTCCTGGTAAATCATTAAGCATTACTTCATTTTCTTCTTCAGCCATTTTTATACACCTCATATGTTTAATAAAAATTTTTTTATGTCAATTATATTTCTTTAGATAAGATTCTTTTTGGGTTTAATCTTATAGCTTCATTATATTCATCATAACTTACATCAACAATTAAGTCTAATGTTAATGTTGTTAAATCTTCAATTTTAGCCTCTATTGGACCTAAATCTTCACTGTCTTCAACGATACTTATGATTTCTTCTTCAGACATTTCTAGTAATTCTTCAACTAGTTTGCCAAAGAATGTTATAGATACTTCTCCTGTATCATCTTCGAATTTTGATGGTAACATTAAGGTGTAATTTGGTTTATCAAATTCTTCACCACAGTATTCACATGTATACTCATCATCTTCATTTAATTCTACATTATTTCTACAGTGAGGACATTTCATTAATAATAATTTTTCTGAGTAAATATCAACTAAACTTCCACTTACTCGAACATTAATATCATCTTCTTCTAATTCAGTGATTGTTTTTAATTGATAAATTGTTTCTTTTAATTCATCGAATGTTGGTAATAAATCTGTTTCTTCGTCTGTAGGTTCTATTAAATCGCAACTTCCTCCAATACTTAATTCTAATCTATCTTCACGGAATGTTACTTTTGGATTATCAATTTTTATTGCATCTCCAACATTAAATCCTTCTAGTTTTGTTTGATCATCCCAAAGACTTGCTTTTATTGAACCTGTTTCGTCAGCTAAATCTATGCTTCTAACTTTTCCAGATGTTCCATCAGTTCTTTGGAATTCAACAGTATCTTGAATATCAAGGATTCTTGCTATTAAACGTATTTTTGTATCATCCTCGTCTAGTTCATCGATTTTTTTCGTGTCGTATAACATTTCTTCTAGTTCGCTGAATGATGGTAGGTCTCCAACTTCATCTTCTTTTAATTGTATTACACGTGAAGTTTTACCTATGTTGAGTTCAACATCTTGCATTCCTAGTCTTGTTCTAACATTTTCTAGACGAATAGCTTCACCTACTTTTAGGTTTAATTTTGCTTTATCATCCCAGAATGAAATTCTTGTTGATCCTGTTGAGTCGGCAATTTCAGCGGATTTTACTAAACCTATTGATGAATCTTCTCTTTGGAATTCTCTAGTGTCATATAGTGATATTAATCTTCCTATAACGTCAACTTCTTCTCCATCGTCTTCAAATTCTTGAATTTCAACTATTGTTAAAGGTTTCATTCTTGATTTGATTTCGTTGAGAGTTTCTATTAGTTCTTCATCACATTTTGGATTTATTGTGAAGCTACTGTTCCAGTTTGTATTTAATCTGTAACCTGATGTAGCATATTCATCGAATTCTATGTTTCCTCCAACTATTTTAACTATATCTCCTTTTGCAAATTCTATTTGAGTATCTTTATTCCATAATGTTACTCTTATAGAACCTGTGTCATCTGCTATTTCTATTGATTTAACATAACCTTCTGTTCCATCTTTTCTTTGGAAGGTTATTGTGTCTTGGATTTTTGTTATTATTCCTAGTACTGTAACGTCTTTTAGTTCTTGTGCTTCTCCGATTTTAAGTATTGTTTCTTTAAATTCTGGAACATCAAAGTCTCCTTTAACTATTTTACCTCCCCAGTGAGATAAAGATAATTCTCCATTTCTTTCTCGTGCTTGTGCTCTTAGGATTTTAATGGAGTCGCCTTCTTCTAATCCTAAGTCTTCAATAAGACTTACATCTTTATTCCATAATGTGTAGCTTATTTTACCACTTTCATCTTGGATGTCGATTGAGGTTACTTTTCCTTTTTTACCATTACTTTCATAATTTCTAATTTCTGGGAGTCTTATTATTCTTCCCATTAAGTTTATGGTTTCATTAGGAATTATATCTTTAATTAGAGTTATTGGTTCTTCATATTCTGGGAAACTTGGATAATCTTCAGCATTTAGAACTTTTATTTGTGATCTTGGTTGCATTTGTAGTTCAATACCATTGTAACCGTCACGTGCTTCCATATTAGTTATTTGGATAACATCTCCTTCTGAAAACTTTTTTAAATGTTTAAGATTGTCTGTCCAGAGTGTTATTCTTATGGAACCTGTGTCATCTGCAAAGTCCATGTTACAGAGTTTTCCTTCTTTTCCTTTACGTGATGTGAACTTTTTAATGTTTGAGATACCCATTACTTTACCTGTTAGTGTGATATTTTGTGCACCGACTTCTAATTTATCGATTTTGTCGATTGCATGTTCACTTTTTGTAGATAATGTTTCGTTTTTCTCATCTGAATATGGGGATACTATCATTTTTGCAATGTCTATTTCTTTTACAAAGCTAGCATCTTTATATTCTTCGTTAAGTTCATTCATCTTTTCTAAAAATTCATCTTGGGAAAGATGATCTTTTACTTTTTCGTATTGTTCTTTAATTGCTTCGTCCTGAAATATTTCTTCATCCATAACTAAATTCCTCAACCAGGGTAAGTGAATTAATATTAATATTATATAATATATGAAATATGCCCGAGCATTTGAAAAGTAATATTGAAGTAAAACCGTTTAAAAACAATATTATCTAATAAAAATTCGTATTTTCTAGTATTTTTCAAATCTGAACCTAAAAAAATTCTTCATATTTTAAATAGTATAATATTAATATTACAATAAAAATATTAAATTGTTAAAATTTTATTATGATTAGATACTATTTATATTTTAAATATAATATAAAAATTTTGAACTTAAAAAAAGTTAAAATAAAGGGTTTAATAAAACCCTTATTTAATATACTGGTTCTCTATATTGACCAAATGGATATGAAACCTTATTTAAACATTTACAAGATGAATATTTTGATGTTCCTTCATATGAACATTTAATTGTATATTCTCCGTATCCTAAATTAATAGGTAATGAGAAATATCCATCTTCATTAGTTAAAACACTATAAATTTTAGATGTATTATCAGATTGACGTGTGATATTAATGTCAACTGTTTTATGACTTATAGCATCTCCAGAGTATGTTTTAAGAGTTCCAACATAATATTTTGATTTATCCTCTTCAGTTTTAATGATAGTTTCTGTTTTGTTTGTAAGTGGATTAGATATTAGAATGTCGTTTGTAGAGAGTTTAAGATTGTTGTCTTGAAGATATACACTTACTTGGTATGCTCCTGGATTTAGATTAATTGGAATGTTAATAAGACTTGTACCTGGAGTATAATAATAGAATTTTTTAACATTATCACTTAGACGTGTGAATTCTACTTTAATTTGTGAATTTTCAAGATATACTGGATTTAAACTCTGTACTTGGAAGGTGAAGTTTTCTTTATCTCCATATGTTATGTTAATATCCTTATTATTTGAAATACTGAACATTTTATGTCCATAAATTAATAAGACTATGAATCTGTTGGTGTTGTTTTCAATTTTTAAAGTGTCTTGACTTAGTTTGTAATTTTCATGGTATTTGTAGTAGTCTTTGTAGTATGTTTCAATATTATATATTCCATCTGCTAGGTTTATTGGTAAGTTTATTGTTCCATTTTCATCTGTTGTTAGATTGTATATTTTACTTGCATCATTTGATGTTCTTGTAATTTTTACACTAATTTGAAGGTTAGATGCTGTTGTATTGTTTGTTGTTAGTTGTGCTATGAAGTTTTCGAATGGTTTTCCTTCATTTGTAGCTGTCACATTTTCAGTGCCGAGTATGTGTATTTTTAATTCTTTAAATTTTGGTGTGTTATCTATTATTCCAATAATTTGAACATCATTTGTTGGTACTCTTATATATTCAGTTCCATTAATTATTATGGTTTCTGCATTTTCAGGTCTTTTGAAATTGTCTATGTAGTTTGTAGTGGTTTTTGGTGATTCTGTTAAATTAATATATGTTCCATTACTGGTTTCGTATCCTAGTAAATAGGATTTGTGGAATATTGGGTTGTTAACGTCTGTTAAAGGTTCAAAACTTCTTGAATAAAATATGTGGTAGTATGTTTGGTTGTCTTTATCGAATGCATATATTACTGATTGGTTGTTGTAGTGGAATTTTGTTATGTTACCATAGTAATTGTTTAGTGTGTTTTCAAAATCCATTACCATTGCACCGTTGAAGAAGAATAAGTCTTCGTTGGTGGAGCATCCGTATATGTATCCGTAGTCTTCCCATCTTTGATGTATTTCTTCTTGTGTGTATGTTATTTTTACTGGTTTTGGTATTGTTTCGTCTATTTCGAAGCTTGTTACATATGAGTTTTCTATTACTGGATTTATTAGATTGTCTATTGGTTCGTATCGTCTTAGTTCTAGTATATGATAGTATGTTCTTTCGCCTAAGTCAAATGCATATATTTCTGATGTGTTGCTGTAGTAAAATTTGCTTATGTCTGCCCCGTAGAACTGTTTTAATTTTTCTTCTGAGGGAGGAGTGTTGTCGTCTCCAAATAGGAAATCATCGTCACATATCCCCATGTTTCCAGGTGTTTGTATCTTTACTTCGTTTATTGTTGAGTTTTCATTTGATGCTTGTGGTGTGTGGTTTGCATCTAGGTTTGTGGTGTCTGTTGCGAAGCTTATTGGTAAAATTATTAGGAATATTAGGAGTGTTATTCCTATTATTATTTTTTTTATAATTTTATCATGCCTCTTTTTTTAAATTTTTTTGGTGAAAAAATGTGTGTAAATTATTTTTCACATTGTGTTTTATTTAGTGCAATAGGAATATATAAATGTTTTTTTTTGAGAATTAAGTCTTTAAAAAAAGCAGAACTGCTATTATTTTTTACTATTTAAAATTATCAAAAAAATCTAGATAAGAAAAAAGAGAAATTACAAAAAGATTAAGCTGTTAAATATTTAGATTGAATAATATTTATTATTAATGAAATCGATATTTTATATTGTAAATAGTAATATGGAGGGTTTGTTTTGGTTGAAGGAAATGAATTAGATTCTACTTATGGAATTTCTGATGAAGAACTTACAAAAAGATTTAAAGCTTCTATAGAACTTGATAAAAAAATATGTGAAATTAAAGGACTTCCTATTGCCTGTTATGATGATAAAAATAAACGTGCTTATTTAAAGTATCCTGATGGAAAGAGAGTTTATGTTACAGAAAAATAGACTTCCAGAAGTTATGATTTTTGCAGGTCCAAATGGTAGTGGTAAAACAACTATAACACATATGGCAAAAACTGTTGGTGTATACATTAATGCTGACGATATTAAAAAATCAAATTTATGTAGTGATTTTGAAGCTGCACAATAAGCTGAAGAACTTCGAAAATTAAATATAGAAAAAGGAAAAGATTTTACATTTGAAACTGTGCTTTCAACAGAATATAATCTTAAATTACTTAAAAAGGCTAAAGAAAAAGGATATTTTTTAAGATGTATCTATGTTCTTACTGATGATTATGAAATAAATATTGCTAGAGTGAAGATGAGGGAATCTATGGGTGGACATGGAGTTCCAGAAGAAAAAATCAAATCAAGATATCAAAAAGCACTTAAATTAATTCCAAAATTAATTGAAATTTGTGATATATTTCATATTTATGACAATACAACTTCTCCATTTAGAATATTTAAGAAAAGAAAAGATGTATACTATCATTGGGAAAATGAATATTGGACTAATTCTGATATTGAAAAACTTACTGGCATAAAGGAATATGAAAACTAATTATTCATAAAATATGTAAATATTTAATTTTATTTCTATTTTTCTTTTTTTTTCTTTTTATTTAGTGTAATAAGAGTATATAAATCTTTTTTTTGAGAATTAAGTCTTTAAAAGAAAGTTTTTAGTATGCGTTTTTTCCTCTTTTAAATATGGTGTTAAATATTATTGAAATGTCTAGTCCTAGTCTCCATTGTTCTACGTAGGCTATATCATATTTTATTCTTTTTTGTATTGATGTATCTCCACGGTATCCTTTTATTTGTGCCCATCCTGTTAGTCCTGGTCTTACTTGGTGTTTTACCATGTATTTTGGTATGTCTTTTCTGAATTTTTCTACGAAGTATGGTCTTTCTGGTCTTGGTCCTACTACACTCATATCTCCTTTTAAAACATTGAAAAATTGTGGAAGTTCATCTATGCTTGTTTTTCTTATGAAATCTCCTACTCGTGTTTTTCTTTTATCGTTTGGTGTTGTCCATCCGTTTTTTTCTTCTTCTTCTGTTTGTACTTTCATACTTCTGAATTTGTACATTATGAATGGTTTTCTTTTGTATCCTATTCTTTCTTGTTTGAATATTATTGGTCCTGGAGATTCTATTTTTATTGCTATTGCTGTTACTAGCATTATTGGTGAAGTTATGATTATTGCTACGATTGATATGAATAAGTCTTCTACTTTTTTTACGAATTTGTTGAATGCATCGTCAAGTGGTACGTATCTGATGTTTATTATTGGTAGGTCTTCTATCATGTCGACTGATGGTTTTGCTGGTAGGTATTTGTAGTAGTCTGGTATGATTTCTGCTTTTATTCCTGCGTTTTCACAGATGTCTACTAGTTCTGTGAGTTTTGGGAAGTATTCTAGTGGTATTGCCATTACTACCCTATCGAAGTTGTGTTTGCTTAGTATGTTTTCTAGGTCTTTGAAGGTTCCTATGAATCTTACTCCTTCAATTTCATATCCTAGGTGTTTTTTTCTTCCTAGTATTCCTCTTACTGAGTATCCTAAGTATTTTTTGGATTTGATTTTTCTTATGAATGTGTATGCTAAATCATTATCTCCTACCACTAGTATGTGTTTTAGGTTATGGTCATTTGCTCTTATTAAGCGTAATATTGATCTTATTAGTGATCTTTCTATTGTACATAGTATCATTCCAAATAATGCTAATAGGAATAGCATTATACGTGAGAAGTCTGGTTCATCTATTATAAATAGGAATGCTACAAGTAGGATAAATGCCATTATGTTGACTTTTGCTATATCTGTTGCTTCTGAAAATATTGAACTTTGATTACGAAATGGCTTATACAAACCAAAGAAGTAGAATAGTATTAAGTATACTGGTACTACAACAAATATTGCGAATAAAGTATATGCTTGTATACTTAAATGTCCTCCTATTGGACCGAATAGGGTGGTTTTGAAACGTACATTCCATGCTAAGCCTAATGCTAGTAAAACTACAAGAAAATCAGCTAATACTTGCACTGCATTGAATATTCTTTGATTTTCCTTAATCATTTTATGCTCCACCTGTAAATTTACGTAACCCTGGTATTTTACTGAATATTATCATTGTAAACCATGCTACAACAAGTAATATTATTGAAAATACAGGTACTGATATTAATGCATTCATTCCTGCAAAGTCAACACCATGTAATAATAAGTATTTGAAGAGTAAAAGATGACTTAAATAAATTCCAAATGTGAATATACTTAAAGATAAAATATTAGATGCTGTTTTTCCACGTTTTAAAAATCCTAATTTACCATTAAAGTTTATATTACGGAATATTAAGAATAAACTAAATGCTTCTGCAACAGTTGTTAAATCATAATAATCCACTCCACGGAAATCACCAGCAAGAACAGAATAATGATATGTTAACCAAACCTTAATTGCAGTTGAAATTATTAAAACTATAAACCATAACCAAGTCTTATCTAACCATTTACTATCACTATTATGCAAATAATAACCTAATATAAAGTATCCAAGTGGTCCTGCAAAATAACGTAAATCCAAATTAACATATGGTAATTTAAAAGTTGTAAAAGCACAAGTTATAAGCCATATAATTAAAAAATACTTAATTTCACTAAAACTTGAATGTTTTATCCATTTATTTATTATTGGTATTATAAGATAAGCACTTAAAATCAACCAAACATACCAATAATGTATTAAATATCCAGGATGACCTAGAAACATTAAAAATATAAACTTACCTATAGATAATATACTTGTTCCGGGTGTTTGACCTTCAACCCAGCCAAATGTAAAACCAAGTATAACATACATTGCTAACCAGAAAATTACAGGAATAAGAATCCGTGGATATCGCTTCTTAATAAAACCAATATAATCATAATCCCGGTTAAACAATAACACACCAGAAATCATCATAAAAATAGGTATGGATATTTTAGCAATTGTACTGTAAACATCTGCAACAATCCAATTAAAATTAAAAACTGGATATATTAATGTTTGTGATGAAACATGCCCTACAGCTACAAGAAATATTGCAAATGCCTTTAAAAGATCTAGATAAAATATTCTATTATCTAATTTAAGATTTTTTGGTAAAACAATATTTCTATATAACATAAATGACACTAAAAAAAACAATTTTATTTTTATATACTATTTTAAGTTATTCTAATTTAAAGTATATATTTATTATTTTTTCTTAAAAATATTTAAAAAGAGTTTAATTAATAATTGGATTAGTATGCCAATGTAAACCAGTATATTTAATAAGGTATTATATATTTTTGAGTAATGTTTTTTATAGAAAATATACATTGATTTATGAAATTCATAAATTAATTTATACTTTTGTTTTTTACTACTTGCACCTTTATAATGGATTATCTCTGATTTTCCATAGTATACTATTTTCCATCCATCATTTTTTATACGGTAACAGTAGTCTATATCCTCACCATACATGAAAAATGTTTCATCTAATAGACCAACACTTTCTATTGCTTCTTTTCTTATCAGCATAAATGCTCCAACAAGACAATCTATTTCATATACTCCATCATCTGGTAGGTTTAAGTTGTAATTGTTTTTCTGACTTTTGTTTGGTATGTGGAATAGTTTATAAAATGAGTTTACTGGATTAGGAAAGCTTCTTTTACATGCTTTATCCAGGTTTCCTGTTGGAAGTGATACTTTACATCCTAATGCTCCAATTTTAGGATCTTTTTCCATATAGTCTAGGCATTGGTTTAGTGTGTTTGGTTTAATTATAGTGTCTGAGTTTAAAAGTAGTGTGTATTTGGATTGGCTTTGTTTTAATGCTAAGTTGTTTCCATAGGCAAATCCACCATTGGTTTTGCTTTTTATTATTTTTATTTTATTATTGTCTTTGTAGTCCTTTTCTAGTTTTTCTATACTGTCATCTTTTGATGCATTGTCTACTAGTATTATTTGGTAGGTGTATTTGCATGGGTTTTCTAGTATTGATTGTATTGTGTTTTTTGTTAACTTGTAGGTTTGGTAGTTAACGATTATTATTGTTAAATCCATAATTACTTTTTCACTTTAAAATGTTTATTATTTAAAAATAAAATGTTCTTTTGAACTTTCCATAACATATTTAAATTCATCAGATGTTTTTTTTATGCGTAATTTATTGTTTTATTGAATAACTTCAAGCATGAGATGAGCAGATATTTGATTATTTTTTAATTATATTATATTTTATATAAAATATATGTTCTTTATTCAATGAAAAACATTTAATATTGATATTTACATAAACATTAAATGAAAGATTTAGGAGGTAAAAATTTTATCATCTCTTATGTCCTTGTCCTGATGAAGGGCATGTCGGTGGCATTGGAGTTCTCTAATCTTCATATACTTTTTATATTGTCTTATTTTTAATTAATTTTATATATTTTTATTATTTTCTTTATTTTATTTTTGTATTAGTTTGATGGTGTTTATTATTAGTTTCCATTCTATTTTTAAGTAGTTTTTTATGTTTTTGTTTTCATATTTGGTTTTTTCTAATTGTTTTCTTGTTTTTAAGCCTTCTTTTATTCCTTCAAGGTATGGTTTTGATTGTCCTTTTTTATAGAACACTAGGTATTTTATGAGGTGTCCTAGGAATATGAAGATGAAGTTTAGGATTTTTTGTGGTATGGGGTAGTTTTTGTAGATTAGGTATATGTTGTTTCTTGCTGCTAGGCGTATTTTGAATGGGTTGTATTTTGAACCACTGGTTGCACTTCCATGATGGTATACTATTGATTCGGGTTGGTATATGTTATGGTATCCTTGTATTTGTGCACGGTATGAGAGGTCTATATCTTCTACGTATGCAAAGAAGTTTTCATCGAATGGTCCGATTTGTTCTATTATGGATTTTTTGTATAGTGCTGCTCCTGCGCAGCTTGAGAATATTTCTCTTTTTTTATTGTATTTTTCCTTGTTTGTGTTGTTTCCTTTTTTTTGTGTGTATGTTAGTATTGTGTATTCGTCTCCAGCTGTGTCTATTAGGTTGGGTTGGTGGTATTGTATCATTTTTGACATTACTGAGAATGTTTTTGGGTTTTCTTGTATTGTTTCTATTAGGGTTTTTATTGCGTTTTTTTCTAGTTTTATGTCATTGTTTAAGAGTAGTAGGTATTCGTTTTTTGCTTTTTGTATTCCTTGGTTGCATGCTTTTGCAAATCCTGTGTTGGTGTTGTTTTCTATTAGTTGTATGTTTAGTTTTTCTTGGTATTTTTGGATTATTTGTTTGCTGTTGTCTTTTGAGTTGTTGTCTATTATGATTACTTCGTCTATGTGTTGTTTTTGTGGTGTTAGTGATTGGAAGTATTCTTCTAGGTATTTTTCTCCGTTGTAGTTTGGTGTTATTATTGATACTTTCATACTTGTTTCCTTTTTTTATATGCTGTTTTTGAATGTTTTCCAGAGTTTGTAGTATATTTTTGGGTTGATTAGGAATATTTCTGTTTTAAATAGGAAGATTAGGTCTTTTTTTGAGTATGGTTTGAATCTTCTTAAGCGTTCTTGGTAGTTTATTTTTTCCATTGTTTCCATTGCTTCTGTGTATGGGTAGTCTTTGTAGAATAAATACATTAGGTTTCCGAATATTGCTTTGGGTATTCTGTAGTTTTCTATTAGGTCTATTATTTCTTGTAGGTATGGGTAGTCTAGTAGTTCTTCTTTTGGCATTTTGTAGTCGTGGTAGTATTTGCTTAAGTCTTCTAGTATTTGTATGAAGTTGAATCTTTCTAGAAATGATTGTTGTGTTGATGATGTTTCGTTTTGTAGGTAGTAGTATGTGGTTTTGTTTGTGTATGCTACGGTTTTTGCATATAGTAAGGCTTTTAGTGCGAATTCTGTGTCTTCTCCGTATGTTACGTTTTGTGTGAATTTTAGTTGTGCTTTGTCTATTATTTCTTTTTTGTACATTAGTTGGCAGAATCTGAATGGTATGTTCATCATTAGTTCGTGTTTTATTAGTTGGTATCCTGTTAGTGTGGTTTTTCCTTCTAGTATTTGGTATGCATCTGGTGATGTGAGTGTTTTGTTTTCTTTTTTTATTATCATTTGTGTGAAGGCGAAGTCTGTGTTTTCTTTTTGTATGCTGTTGTATAGTGTTTCTATGTGTTGGGGGTGTATTTCATCGTCACTGTCTACGAAGATTATGTATTCTCCTTTTGCGTTTTCTAGTCCTTTGTTTCTTGCATGGCTTACTCCTTGGTTTTCTTGGTTGTGTATTGTGTGTTGTATTGTTGTGTTTTTGAGTGTTTCTTGTATTATTTCTAGGCTTTTGTCTGTTGATCCGTCGTTTATTATTATGATTTCGAAGTCTGTGTGTGTTTGTTTTATTATGGATTCTAGTGTGTTTTTTATGTATTCTTCACTATTGTAGATTGGGAGTATTATGCTTACTGTAGGTGTCATAATTATCTTTTTTTTATATTTTCCATTTTAGTATTGTTTTTCCGTTGGAGTTGTAGTCTTTGTCGAATGCTTTTATTATGTCTTGTGTGTTTTTTATTGTGATTTTTTGGTTTATTATATTTTCAAGGTATTCTATTAGTATAGGATTTTCTTCAAGTAAATTGATTGTTCCTATAAAATCTTCACGTGAACTTCTTGTTGTACCATAAATAATTAAACCTTTCTCTAAAATTTTACGAGTATTAATTGATATTGGATATTCTGAAACACCAAGTATAGATAAAATACCCATAGGATTAACAATATCAATAAATTGATTAATAGCATCCTGAGAACCTAAACCACCAACACACTCAAAACCACAATCAACACGCAAACCATCCGGAACCTCATTAACCTTATAAGTCTCATCAACAAAACTAAACAATTCTAACTTCTCATCATTAACACCAAAAACAATCACCCGAACATCCGATAACAAAGTCTTAAGCAAAAGTGAAGTAATATAACCAAGATTACCATCACCCCAAACACCAATAACCTCACACCTACCACTATAAAACTTTAAAAACCTATTAACCGCCTGAAAACTAACAGAAACCAATTCAACAAAACTAAAAACATCACAATTAACACCACTTGGAATCTTCAACAAACGATCACCAGGTAAAACAACATAATCCCGCATAAAACCATCCAAACCACTAGAACAAAAACCACTAGACTCCAAATAATTCTCACAAATAAAATCATCCACCTCAACCGGAGAAATAGGAATTAAAACCACACAATCACCAGCCATAAAATCTTCAACACCACTATAAACAACCTCACCAATACACTCATGAATCAAAGCCATAGGCAACTTATCACTTAAAATACCTGGAGCACGATTACCCTGATAATAACGCTGATCTGCACTACAAATAGACATATGAGTAGGTCTAACAACAACCTTACCCTGAATATCCTCTTCCAGATAAAACTCCTCAACACGCTTAGGAGAAACCAAACGATAAACTGTAGTAATCATAAAAAACCTTTAATCCTCTCTAAGAATAGATTCAGCTAACCTCAAATCATAAGGATAAGTAATCTTCATATTAGTAACATCACCACGAACCAAAGCCACACGTTCACCAGAAAGAGTGAAAATCTTACAAGCATCAGTTAAAATACTCTTATCCTCACCACTCAAACCATCATACAAACTCTTAAGCTTACTAATATTAAAAGACTGAGGAGTCTGACCCTGATACATAATACTACGATCAGGAATACTAGTAACAAAACTTCCATCCTTACTAGAGACAATCGTATCAGTTGCAGGAACAACAGTATCACAAGCACCAAACTCTAAAGCAAGACTAATATTCTCACTAATAATACGATGACTAACAAAAGGACGAACAGCATCATGAGTAACAACAACATCCCCATCACCAGTATTAAAATTAGACTCAATATACTTAATACCATTCATAATAGTCTCGTTTCGAACACTACCTGCCTCAACAACACAAATATTACTTGTATCAGGTAAATACTTCTCAATAATATCAACAGTATGACTCATCCAATTCTTACTAGATAAAACAATAATCTTATCAAAACTACTATTAATATAAAACTTCTCTAATGTATGAATAATAATAGGCTTATCACCTAAAGTTAAAAACTGTTTAGGCTTATCAACCTTACCCATTCTAACACCAGAACCACCAGCTAAAATAAGAGCAAAAATCATTAAAAAATCACATTCTAAAAAAATAATTAATAAAATATTATGTAACTTATATTATATATGAATTATTCATTTAAAAGAAAATCAACAATACGCTTTGAAGCACCACTATCCCTATAATCAAACTGGAAACTTAAAAACCTATCCAATCTAAGCCTATCCTCACTTAAAACTTTAATATTATCAATTAAACCCTCTGTATCACTAACAATAGGTCCTGGAACACAATCCACATAATCAAAATAAAAACCACGCTCAACTTCCAAATAATCCTCTAAATCATAAGCAAAAAACACAACAGGTTTATCAATAAAAACCCCTTCAAGCATAACAGAAGAATAATCAGTAACAATAACATCAGATAATAAAACCAAATCCTGCTCAACAGGATAAGAACTTAAATCAATCACCTTATCTGAATCCAAAACACTTCTCAAAACTGTATCATCATCTATAAAACTACTAATTTTTGGATGTAAGCGCACACCAAGAACATACTCCTGGCCTAAAACCTTATTAAACAAATCAACATCAAGATAATCAAAAACATTATTCATATCCTTATTTTCACGAAAAGTAGGAGCATATAAAACAATCTTCTTACCAACTGCTTGTGGAAAATCCCTTAAAAAGGATTCTTTTAAACTATCAACATCCCTATCCCCATAATAATCTAAACGAGGAAAACCAAAAGCCTTAACCTTATCCTCATCAACTTGAAAAGCCTCACTATAAAAACCCTTCAAATTCCCTGATGTAACAGATAAAAGACTAATCCTCTCACCCATACGTTCCAATAAACTTTTACGCTCAACATCCTCTAAAACCGGGTAACCAAAACGTTTAAAAACACCAGGAGCATGCCACAATTGAACAACCTTAACACTCTCTTTAAAATTCATAAAAGCCAAAGGAAAAAAATTATCATCCAAAAAAACAAAACCAGAAGTAGCAAGCCTAAACAAACCCACCAAATCAAACCTATCCTTTAAAAAAAAACAAGACTTAAAATTAGAACCATGACGCCTAAACTCACCCATAATCCTCTCACAAGGCATTCCAAAAGAATTACCCCCATCAACTACAAAAACAACCCTATTATCTTTTAAAGGAAATAATGAGAAAAAATTAAACAATAAACCTAAAAACTTATGCTTAAAAAACATAAAACAACCTTAATATAACTCAATATTATGTAACTCCTCAACAGAAGCCTCTTTAGCAGTTTCAATATAAGCATCACAAACCTCATCAACAGGACCATCCATAACAAGATTACCATGATCCAACCAAATAGCACGCTTACACAACTTACGAATCTGATCAACAGAATGAGAAACCAAAAACACAGTAGTACCCATCTCCATCATAGAACGCAACTTATCACCACTCTTTTTAGTAAACTTAACATCACCAACAGACAAAACCTCATCCAAAATCAAAATATCCGGCTCAACAATAGTAGCCACACTAAAACCCAACTTAGACAACATACCAGAAGAATAATTCTTAATAGGAATATGAATAAAATCACCTAACTCAGAAAACTCAACAATCTCATCATACTTACTCTGCAAAAACTCCTTCTTATAACCAAGAATAGCACCATTTAAAAAAATATTCTCAGCACCAGTATAATTATGATCAAAACCAGCACCCAACTCTAACAAAGGAGCAATCTTACCATTAGTAGAAACACTACCACTAGTAGGCTTCATAACACCAGCCAAAATCTTCAAAAGCGTACTCTTACCAGCACCATTAAAACCAATAATACCAATACGCTCACCTTTATAAACAGTAAAACTCAAATTATTCAAAGCCAAAAACTGACTCTTAGGCTTAACCTCCCTCTTAATAGACTTAATAACATACTCCTTTAAATTATCAACCCTCTCCTGATTCAAATTAAACTCCATAGACACACCCTCAACACTAATAGCCACCTCATCAGAAATAACATAAGGAAGATTCATAAACTCCTCCTCATCCTCCTGAGAATTAATATCATTAATAGTAGCACCCAAACCCTCAGAATCCAAGAAACTCTCAGCCTCCAAACTATTACGATCAACCAAATGACCAGAAGACTTAGACAAACGATAATTACGCTTCACATTAATAATATGCTTATCCTTCTCAGCCTTACGCTTAGCATCCTCAATAGACCGTTCAATAATCTCAGCATTCTTAGAATCCTCAAAATCAACCAAAAATAAACACACCCATCAAATATATAAAATAAACTTATCCTGATACCTATAAAACACAAAAACACCCAAACCAAGGAAAACAAAAGCAACAACAGCCAACAAAAACATATACCACGGATTAGGAAAAGTACCAGCCAAAATAGCATCACGAGCACCAGCAATCGCCAAATAAACCGGATTAAACTCAAAAACAAACTGATACTTAACAGGCAAAACCTCCACCGGATAAAAAATAGCAGAAGCATACATCAAAGTCATAATAAAAACACTATACAAATACTTAATATCCGTAAAAAACGTAGTCAAAGTAGCCAACAACAAACCCACACCCAAAGACATAACAACCAACAAAACAATAGGAATAACAGCCAAAAACATACCCAAATGGAACGGAGCACCCGTAACAAGCATAACCATAACCAAAACAACCAAGGAAATTAAAAAATTAACAACCTCAGAACAAGTCGTACCCACAGCAAACATATACTTCGGCAAATAAACCTTCTTAATAATAGCCGCATTAATCTTAATAGAATCCATAGACCCATTAGTAGCCGCAGCAAAAAAATTAAACATCAAATAACCCGTCAAAAAATAAACAGGATAATTCTCAATAGACATCTTAAAAACAAAACTAAAAATAAACGTCAACACAACCATAGTCAACAAAGGATTCAAAAAACTCCAAAACAAACCAAGAACAGAATCCTTATACTTCCCCTTAATATCACGCTTAATAAGCTCCTTCAACAAAAACTTATAATTAGAGAAAGTGGATAAGTACTGAATCAACATTAAAATT
>CAZJLS010000033.1:0-17675 GCA_964547125.1 uncultured Methanobacteriaceae archaeon
GGATTATAGATGCAACTGTTAAGTTTATATTTAGTTTACTGTTTGTTTTAAATCTAGTACCTATTATAAGTCCTATTAAGAATCCGAATATTATTGGTCCTATTACTATCATTTTTCTTCCCCTTCAAATGATTTGAATTGATAAAATGCTATTACAATTGCAGTTAAACCAACCATTACTTTTATACCTACAGATATGTTTAGGTAAGGTATTATTCCTGCATTTAAAACATCTGGATAATTAAATATAGTTTGTATGGAGTTAGGTACTATATTATAAAAGTCCCCACCTATATTATATAAGAATGATCCTGCGAATAATAAACCTAATAATCCTAAAATAAGGTAGACTAATGCTCCGAAACTTTCAATTCCAGATATAAAGTTATGTGATAATTTTATTGGACTTTTATCCATTCCATAAACTAGTATACTCATTATTAATCCTGCAGAAATCATTGCTCCGCCTTGGAATCCTCCTCCAGGAGTTATATGTCCACCTAGTATTACATTAACACCCAAACACATTATTATTATGGATACAGGTAAAGCTAGTATTCTTAAAATTGGACTATCATTTTTGCTCATTCGTCATCACCTTCTAGTTTCCCTCTTCCAAATATTAATAAAACAATTAATACCGCAGATATTAATATTAATGTTTCTCCTAATGTATCATAGCCTCTCCAATCAAATACAACATTGGTTACCATGTTTGGAGCTATATTTGGTCCTAAACTATTATATATTAAACTTATACCTGGATATATAATGCCTTTAAGATTGAAAAGTGCATCAAATAATGTTACAGCAAATAATGTCACTATAACAAATAATAATAAGTTCTTTAAATCATCAGACATATTGAACACCCCAATATATAAGGGAAATCATAATTCCCAATGTTAATATTACATAAAATAACATTGAATTCAATGAATTATTTTGTTCTTTAATTACTTTTGGAATTAAAGGTAAATTTGTTAAAATAAATACTGCACAAATAATACCTAAAAATATTGCAAGTAACATGTTAATACGAGCAAATAATAATGTTGCAAGTAAACTTACTGAAATTATCACTAATTCACCCGCAATTGCTCCAGAAACATTAGTATTAGTTAAAGGATTTTCTTTTATAGTTCCTTTTATTTCTCTAAGAGATTTTAATAATAAATCATAAAATGCCATTTTATACCAAACCTCCTAAAAATTGTGTGAAAACAGATGTTACAATTTCTGGACAAAGACCTACAATAATACAAATAATTAATAAAACTGCAACTGATAAAACCGCTAATGGAGGTATCTTATCATTAACAAATTTCATATTATTAGGTTGTGGTTTAAGGTATATTGAATGGAATGCTTTAACAAATGTCATAAAGACAACAATACTTATTAATACAATTATTACTGCTAATTCATAGTATCCTGCATTTAATGCTGATTGAACTAACATTAATTTAGATTGGAAACCATTAAATGGTGGAACACCAGCTAATGCTAATCCTCCAATTAATATCATTATTGCCATTTTAGGATTTCTACTTAATAATCCACCTAATTTAGTAGTATCAGATGTTCCAGTTAAATAGTATACTGTTCCAAATCCTATAAACATTAAAGATGTTAAAACAATATCATTAAATGCTTGGAATAAACCAGCAGTCATAGATAATGTTGTACCTATACCAAATCCAATAACAATAAAACCTAATTCACCTACTGCTAAAAAACCTAACATTTTACGATAATCTGTTTGAACAGCTGCCATCACTACTCCTAAAACCATTGCAAGTAATGCAAATATTAATAGTAATATTTTGTAAATTTCTAGATAACCAAATATTCTAAACATCACTATTCCAACAGATAAAAGTGTGAATACAGAAAATGTTGTTAATATTGCAGATGATTCTGGTGTACCTTTACTGTATACTAATGATTTTATTGTGTTGAATGGAGGTAAACCAGAGGAGTATAACCATCCAAATGATATTAATCCAAATGCAATTATGATAACTGGTGAATATGGATTAACTAAACCTAAATTTATAGATAATACTATATCAGATATGTTAACACTACCAACTGCTCCGAGTAAAAATCCAATACCCAATAATAGCATTGGTCCTCCAATAGATCCTAAAATCATATATTTTAATGCTGTGGCTTCAGAGTTCTTGGAATTAGATGCCAATATTATCCCTGTTTGTGCTAATGCTGCTATTTCAAAGAATATATACATATTAAATATATCATCTGTTAGAAGCATCGCACTTACTGATGCTGTACCCATGAATATTAAAAATAATAATGGTCCTGAAACTTTTTTATGTTTATTAAAGTATGTGAATAATGATAAGAATACAATTATTCCTAATAAAAATATGAATAATTTATGTAAGTTTTCTAACCTATACGTGATTGCAGGATGGAAGAAAGCTAGAGTAGAATTTGCTATCTCTGCAGGGATTGAGAATGGCGTTGAATTAAGCATTAATGGAGCGTATCCACCAAAATAATGAAGACCATTGTTTGCAAGTAATACTATTGCTGGAACTACTATTGCAATAATAATTGCAAATATTTTAGGTATTTTATCTTTACCATTTAATAAGTTAAGAAGTATTGCTGCGATTATTGGGACTATAACAATTAAAGGTATTAGTTCGTTCATTCATCTTCCCCCAATAATACTTTTGCACTTAGAGTATTATGTTTTTTATATAATACCATTGCTAAGGCTAACATTACCGCTAGAGTACTTGCACCAATAACAATACTTGTTAAAACTAATGCTTGAGGTAATGGATATGCTGAACTTGCATAGAATCCTGCTTGGTTCATTCCAGGTAAATAGATTGGTGCTATTCCACCAGGTCTGTAACTTAAAGCTATTAATAATAAGTTTGCTCCTTCTTCTATTAGTTCCAAACCTATTATTTTTCGGATTATATTATCTAAGAATATTGTTGCATATAATCCAATAACTATTAATGCTCCAGCTGTGAATAATGATGCTAATTGTAAATCCATTATCATTCTTCATCAACTCTTTTTGTCTTTTTTATTGCTAATGCGAAGAATGCGGGAATAATTGCTGCTCCAACTATTGCTTGAGTTAAAGCTACATCAGGTGCTAATAATATTTCATATAAGAATGCTATTCCTGCTCCAGTAATTCCACTTATAGCTACTGCTTTAAGTAAATCTTTTTGCAGTACTGTCATTATAGCACTTATCACTATAATAATCATTATTATATACCCCATCATATTATCCCTCCTCTTTTATTTTTTCGTTAGTGTCATTTTCATCAGTCGGTAAATATTCTGTATTCTCTGTATCTTCATTATAATAGAAACTATGTGCTATAGCATGAGCAACGAATGGAGTTAATATAAAATATAGTATTCCTAGCATTGGATAATCTAGCACTATAAATGTTATTATTGCCATTATATCTATTGCTCCAAGTAAGTGTATTCGTGCATAAACTACATTATTCATGTCACTATTTAGCCTTAACATACCTATACTTACAATAATAGTAATTATTGCTACTATTATCAATATAATAGCTTGTATTAATTCTAAAAATGGTGTAGCCATATTATTCACCCCTTAATGCTATTGTGAATGATATTGTGCCTACAACACCAATTAAAATTAAAGCTAATGCTATATCTTTGTAAAATCCCACACCTGTAATATTTCCAAATATTACTAAGATTACAGATACTGATACTGTTATAGCATCTGCACCTATAATAGCATTTGAAGTTGATTTATGAGTGGTTAACCTAATAGCAGCTATTGTGAAGATTGTGAATGCAATTATTAAAAATATTTTTGCAATTAAAAGTATATCCATCAATATCACGTTCTTGTAGTTCTCATCATCATTTTTTCTTTTATTTAAGAAAAGAATATTTTTTCTTCTACTCTAACATTCCTTTAATATATGGTTCAAAAGGAATTATATCTTTTTTTTCTCTTGGAGTTAATATTGCTACTTTAAGTATTTGGTTATCAACATCTAAATCTATAGTTAAAGTTCCTGGAGTTAATGTTATACTATTAGCTAAAATTGATTGAGCTACAGGTCTTTTTAATTCAGTTTCTATATTAACAACCTGTGGGTCATAACTCCCTCCTTTTATCGATTTAATCGCTACATCAATAACCGCTTTAATTATTTCCCATATTAAAACTAGGAAATAAATTATAACATAATAAATTCTAGTTAAAAACATTGATAAAAGCTCCATTTTTAATATTCTTTTTTTATCCAAACCATTCATCTAGATAATTATTAAATATTGATATATATTTATCATGATTATTTATTATAAATGTTTCTATAAAAAACATAAAAAAAGATAAAAAAACAAAGCAAAAACAAAAACACAAAACAAAAAAAGAATAAAAACAAAAAATAAACAAAAATTAAAAATAAAAATCCAAATTAAACAAAAATAAAAAACGAAAAATAGAAAATAAAACCAAAATAAGAATTAAAATAAAACCAAAACTTTTATAAAAATTACCACCATAAAAAGGATAAAAAACACGAACACCCGAAACAGAAAACGAATCCAATATAATATGAGATAAAAAACCTAAAAACAAAGCTAAAAAAATACAAATAAAACTAAAATCAACCCAAGGAATAAAAAAATAAGATATAATTAAAAAAACAAAAAATAAAGCAAAAACACGTTTATTTAAAATAAAAAACGAAAAAATAAACAATACCAATAAAAAAGAATACTTAAAATCAAAGCCTAAAAAACTAAAAACATCAGAAACAAACAAAGAAGAAAAAAATAAAATAGCTCCAATCAAAAAAGACAAAATAAAACCACCCAATAAAGAATGAGTGAAACCTCTATGACTAGAAAAAAGAAAAATAAAGCCTAAAACTAAACCCAACAAACCAATATAAAAAGGTAAATTAAAAACATAAAAAATAAAGGATAAACACAAAGAAAAAACAATCAAACCTAAAACACGATTTCTCCTAAACTCATGATCAAAATCTGAAAAACTACCCCCTAAAACCGTTAACAAAATCAAAACAGGATTAAGAAAAAATAGTAAAGATAATAAAAAAGCACCTAAAGTATGTCCTTTATATGAAGAAATAAAAAATCCCCCCAAACAAATAATTATTATTACTCAATAACACCAAAATACTTTAAAAAACCAAGCATTTGATTAAAAGATTTATCCACAGAACCATCATCAACATGTTTAAAAGAAGATACAACCTCACAAGTTACAGCAGGAATACTGGCTAAATTAGATTCATCCTCCAAAG
Organism: uncultured Methanobacteriaceae archaeon; assembly: GCA_964547125.1. GTDB lineage: Archaea > Methanobacteriota > Methanobacteria > Methanobacteriales > Methanobacteriaceae > Methanobrevibacter_A. The sequence continues at coordinate 5,330 of CAZJLS010000033.1, forward strand.
CACCTTTAAAAACAACCCCTGCTTTTTTATAATTTAAATTCTCACAATCAGAATATTTAGATATGAATAAACCCATTAAATGACTTTCAGATGAAGGGTAATAAGATGAGAAAACAGCGTATTTACCTGGATTAGAATTAAGTGAAGAAGAATGGAAATCTCCAATAGCCATTATATCTAATCTTTTAGCTGTTTTAATAATAATATTTCCAACTGAACCTTCAACATTGGATGTGCGATTTAAATCCTTGTTTTTAAAGTTTCTTACATTATACATTGAAGATTCTGGTGATGCGAAAGGGATTATATAAACTGATCCTTTAAATGGATTAGTAAGCAGATGATTACATAATTTTATTGATGCTGCTTGTGGAGGTAATTCATTACCATGTATCCCTGATACAACCATCACTTTAGGATCTCCAGACCCTAATTTAATAATAGGTGTCCCTTTAGTAGATTCTTTCAATATTAACTTTGTAAATTTAGAATCGTGTAGATTATCATATAGATTCTTATTAGCTGTGATATATCCTCCAGAATGAGGGTATAAAATTGAAATATTAAGACTACTAGGACCTGAAAAATCTATAAAATCAACAGAAGTATCTGAAAACATTATTATTAAATTTCTCCAAATAATTTTTTTTTACAAAAAGTATTATGATAAATTCATTATATAAATTAATTTAATACCATTATTATTTAATTTTAATTGATTTTTATGGAACGGATAATTAGTGAAAAACTATATTTTTAAACTTATAAAACTTGTTGAAGATGAGAGAAATGCTGAAATAAGTCTTATGGAAAGTGAAATTAAAAGATTAAGTCCTTATGAAAGAGAAAAGAAAGGTAGGGCCATAAATAATTTAAAAGGTAAATTTATTGGTGATGAATTAGGTTATAAAATTGTTCAATATGGACGTATGGAGTTAATTGATAGTGAAATAAATGTGGGTGATTTAGTTTTAGTGAGTAAAGGTAATCCTTTAAAAAGTGATTTGGTTGGAACTGTTACTGAGATGGGTAAACATTTTATTAAAGTTGCTTTTGAAGGTGTACCTAGATGGGCTTTGAAAAAAAAGGTTCGTGTTGATTTATATGCAAGTGATATAAGTTATAAACGTATGGAAGATAATTTAAAGAATTTGAGTAATTATGGTGTCAAAGCTCTTAAGTATATGTTAAAAAAGGATTATCCCAAATCTATTACTTGTGATGTTGTTGTTGATGATTTTAATGATGTTTTATTGAATGATTCTCAGAAAAATGCTATTAATATGTGTTTAAATGTTGATGATTTCTTTTTGATTCATGGCCCATTTGGTACGGGTAAAACTAGGACTTTATTGGAGCTTATTTATCAGGAAATTAGATTAGGTCATAAAGTTTTGGCTACTGGTGAAAGTAATACTAGTGTTGATAATTTATTAGATGGTTTAGATGATTTAAGTGATTGTGGTTTTAGTTTTACTCGTTTAGGTCATCCTCAAAGGGTTTCTGAAGATAATATTAAGTATACTTTAGCTTATAAAGTTGAACATCATCCTATGAATAGTCGTAAAAATGATATTAAAGAGATTATTGATAGTAAAATTAAGTTTAGGGATGAATATAGTAAGCCTACTCCTAGATATCGGAGGGGTTTTAGTGATGATGAAATTTTAAAAAATGCACATGAAGGTCGCTCTTCTCGTGGTATTAGTGTTAAGCGTATGAAGTCTATGGCTTCTTGGATTGAGGTTAATCGTGAGATTGATAGTTATTATACGTATTTAGAAGAGATTGAAGATGAAATTATTGAGGATATTATTGAAAATAGTGATGTTATTTTAAGTACTAATTCTTCTGCTGCATTAGATTTTATTAAGGATATTGTTTTTGATGTTTGTATTGTAGATGAAGCTTCTCAGGCTAGTATTCCAAGTGTTTTGATTCCTATTTCTAAGTCTAAAAAATTTGTTTTAGCTGGAGATCATAAGCAATTACCTCCTACTGTTCTTAATTTTGATTCTAGGGAGTTGGAAGAAACTTTGTTTGAGAATTTGATTTTATCTTTTAGTTCTAATTCTTCTTTGTTGGATTGTCAGTATCGTATGAATAGTAAGTTGATGATGTTTTCTAATATGGAGTTTTATGAAGGTAAGTTGTTTAGTGATAGTTTTGTGGAGAATATTTCTTTAGCGGATATTTCACGTGTTAGTTTGAGTTCTAGTGAGCTAGAGTTGTTGGATAGTTGTGTTTTCGATGGGAGTTTGGTTTCTAGGGTTTCTAGTGTTGAGGGCTTTTTAGATGATGTGGATTATCCTTTTTTGTTTTTTGATACTTCTTTGATTGACGGTTGCGTTGAGGGTCGTTTTAGGGATTCTAAGTCTTTTTATAATCGTACTGAGGCTGAAATTGTTGGTATTATTGTTAATTGTTATTTGAAGTGGGGTTTTAGTAGTAGTGATATTGGTGTTATTAGTCCTTATATGGATCAAGTGGATTTGATTAAGAGTTTTGTTGATGTTGAGGTTAAGAGTGTTGATGGTTTTCAGGGGCGTGAAAAAGAGATTATTATAATATCTATGGTTCGTAGTAATAAAAATGGTGTTGTTGGATTTTTAAATGATTATAGACGTTTGAATGTTGCTGTTACTCGTGCTAAACGTAAGTTGGTGATTGTTGGTGATTGTTCTACTTTGTGTAGTGTTGATGTTTTATGTGATTTGATTGATTTTTGTGAGTCTAGAGATTATAAAAAAAATATTTAGGTTAGCATAAACTTTTTTTATGATGTTGATTTAATAATTATATAGTTATATGGAAACTTTTTTAAAATTTTGAAAATGAAAATATTTAGGTAAACCTAAACTTTTATATATGATGATGATAAAATAAAATAATAGTGAGAGTAAAACACACACAACAAAACACGTTTTTGAATCTCACAAAAAAACTCTCTTAATTGATGAAAAATTTTTTTCTTCGCTCAAAAAACAAAAAGAATATATCCAAACCGGACAAAACCTCTTAAATTATCTTTTTTAAATAAATCATCAATTAAGAGACTTTTTCTCTGCTATTTAAAAAAAAAACTATTTTTAAAACAAAACCACCTTTTCTAAAAAAACTAAAACACAAAATCAACAAAATCAAAATGTTGAATATTTAATTAAAATTCTTATTTTATATAAAAACCACAAAACCACAACAAAATAAATAAAACATTTCTTTTCAAGCTATTAATCCAAAACAATACATATAATGACAGAATTATGCCAAATTAAATATAAACATAAACATTTAATACAAACCATACAATCCAAACAAACATATTTTAATGTTTAAAACCCCATATTCAAAAAAAGCCAAAACAACAAATAAAATAAATATAAAGAAATAAAAAACTATAAAATATAAAATTATACTAATTTTTACAAAAATAACAACAATAATAAAAATATAAAGTGAATAAAAATGGAAAAAGTAGTACTAGCATTCAGTGGAGGACTAGACACCACTGTATGTGTTAAATTATTAGAAGAAAAATACAATTACGAAGTAATAACCGCATGTATAGACGTTGGACAACCAGAAGAAGAATTAAAAAAATCACAAAACTCTGCAGATAACATAAACACAGGAAAACACTACATAATAGATGCAAAAGAAGAATTTGCAAACGAATACATAGCAAGAGACATAAAAGCAAATGCAGAATATGAAGGATACCCACTAAGCACAGCACTAGCAAGACCACTAATAGCAAAAAAAATAATAGAAATCGCAGATAAAGAAGGAGCAACAGCAATAGCACACGGATGTACAGGAAAAGGAAACGACCAATTCAGATTCGAAGCAATAATCAGATCACTATCAAACTACAAAATAATAGCACCAATAAGAGAACTAAACCTAACAAGAACAGAAGAAGTAGAATATGCAAAAGAACACAACCTACCACTACCATCCGACAAAATATACAGTATAGATGAAAACATTTGGGGAAGATCAATCGAAGGAGATCTCCTAGAAGACCCAAAAAATGAAGCACCAGAAGACATATATGCATGGACAGCATCAGCAGAAGATGCAAAAAACACTCCACAAAAAGTAACAATTGAATTCGAAGAAGGAATACCAATAACCATAAACGGTAAAATGATGCCATTAATAGACATCATAAAAGAAGCAAATAAAATAGCAGGAGAAAACGGTATTGGTAGAGTAGACACAATCGAAAACAGAATGATTGGACTAAAAAGTAGAGAAATATACGAAGTACCTGGAGCAAAACTACTAATTAACGCACACAAAGCACTAGAAGAACTAGTACTAACAACAGCAGAACTAAGATTCTCAGAATTCATAAGCATGATATATGCAGACCTAGTATACAGAGCTCTATGGCAAGAACCATTAAGAGAAGATTTAGACCAAGCAATAGACAACATGCAAAGAAGAGTCTGTGGAAAAGTAGTTATGAAACTATTTAAAGGAAACATACACCCACTAACCAGAGAATCAGACTTCAGCTTACACGACATCGAAGACATAACTTTCGAAGACAAAGAAACAGACCAAAGAGAAGTTGAAGGAATGATAAAATACCATGGTTTACAAGGTGCAAAATACCAAAAACTAAACCTATAAAAAAAATATAGGAATAAATTTAAATAATATAAATTATTAATTTAAAAAATAGGACAGGTGTGCTAATTACATATCACCCCCTTTACGTATGTTTTTTTTTAAAGTAGATTAAACCTTTTATACGCACCTGTCCGTTATTAAAAAACTAATTCTGAAAAAAATAAAACTGGAAAAAAGGTTTAAAGAAGATAACTATTTTTCTAAAATATAATCCAAAGATTTATCTACAAATTTAATACCATTTAAACTATTTTCACATTTATATACTAAAATTTCAACACCACAATTAAAAGCTTCATTCAAAATATTTGCAAAATCTTCGTCATTCTCCCAATTAGGTCTGAATTTATTACCAAGAGGATGTTGAATCAAAAAGAAAACAACCGCACGATGTCCAGATTTTTTAAGATTAATTAACTCCTTTAAATGTTTACAACCTCTTTCAGTAGGAGCATCAGGAAACTGTGCTAAACCATCTTTAATTAAAGTAACACCTTTAACCTCAACAAAACAATCCTCTTCATCATTAGCTAAATAAATATCAATTCTAGAATTATCAATAGTCTTTTCCCTTTCTAAAACAGAATATCCTCTTAATTCTTCAACCAAACCTTTATTTATAGCATTAAATACAATTTCATTAGCTTGTTGAGAAAATAAACTAACAAGAACACCCTTATTCAAAACAAAATGAAGTGAAAACTTTGTTTTCCTGTTAGGATTATCACTAGGTAAAAGATAAACTTTAACGCCAGGAATTAAAAGTTCTTTACATCGTCCAGTGTTAGGAACATGAGATTTAACAATATCTGAACCTATTTTAACTTCAGCTATAAAACGGTTAGGCCTATTTATAAAAATACCTTCAACATATTTAGACATTATTATTAAATTCCTTCCATAATTATATGTATAAACTCTGCTAGATTTGAAGCTGTGAAACCATAACCATATTTATCCATAGCTAAATCACCAGCAGACCCATGTAAAAATGCCCCGATACTTGCAGCATCAAAAGGTTTTAAATTTTGAGACAATAACCCTGCAATAAAACCTGCTAAAGAATCACCTGTACCTCCCACAGTCATTCCAGAATTTCCAGTAGTGTTAATTTTAATTTTAGGATTTTGTAAAATAAAATCTAATTCACCTTTAAGAACTGTAACTCCATTAAAGTAATTTGTAATGGATTGTAAGTAATTTATTTTATCATTAACTGCATTAAAATCTAAATTATTAATATTTTGAATATAATTTTCATTTTCATATTCGAAAACATCATGATAAAATTGTTTAAATTCATTAAAATGTGGTGTTATTACAATATTTTCTCTTTTTGATATTATTTTTCTTTCAATAAGTTTTAATGCATCTGCATCCAATACGCATGATTTATTAATATTAAAAATTAATTTATTTAATAATTTACGGGTTTCTTCTTTCTGTCCAATACCTGGACCTATTAAAACTACATCAACCGAATCAACTAATTTTAAAATATCTTTTTCATGGTTTAAATTAAAATAATCACCATCAAAAGAATGAACAATTAAATCTGGAGAATGAGATTTAATGGGAATACTTGCAGGTTCAGGAGTTGCTATATGCACTAAATCAACTCCACTTGCAAAAGCACTCATACCTGCAATAGCAGGTGCTCCAGAATATTCCTGACAACCGCCAATTATAAGTAAACTTCCATTATTGCCTTTATGAGAATTATTATGTCTATTATTTAATTTTAATAAATCTCCATCTCCAACAAAAATTTCTGCTTCAAATGGTATTCCAATATCACAAGTAATAAGACCTCCAATAATATCTTCACCTGCTAATTTGACACCTGTTTTAACTTTATGGAAGCATACTGTATAATCTGCTTTAACACAAATATCTTCAATATCTCCTGTAAGAGGATTTAATCCAGATGGTATATCAATTGCAACTTTTAGTGCTTTAGATTCGTTGATTAATTCTATAGCACTTCGTTCTTTTGTTCTTATTTTGCCTTTAATACCTGTTCCAAGAATACCATCTATTATTAAAAAATCATCTGATGTGTTAATAAATTTTGATTTTAACTCTTCAACATCAGTTGAATCCTTTAAATAGTTAATTTTAAGACGTGAAATTCTAGGATTTAAATTATATAAAATATTAAGATTTGTTAATGCATCTTCTGATTTAATTTCATTTTCATTTTTTAAAAGATATAATTCTACTTCAAAGCCTCTATTTAATAAATGTCTAGCTGCAACAAATCCATCTCCACCATTACCTCCAGAACCTGTAAAAATAGCTACCTTCACAATTTTGGAAAATTTAAATGTGGATAGTGTGGCAACTTCATCAGATAATGATTTGCCTGCGTTTTCCATTAAACAAAGTCTTGAAAGGCCTAAGTATTCGCAGTTATAATCTGTTACTTGCATATCTATTGGATCCATAAAAAAATAACACCATTTTTTATTATTGTATATTATTTTTATAAAAAAAAGTATATGTAAATAATGAATTTTGACTTGTAATTAAAAGTAATAATTGAAAAAAAAGTAAAAAAAAATAAGAAAAAAAATAGGTAAAAAAAAATTAAATTAAATTAAATTAAATTTTTTTTAGAATAAGTCTTGTAAGTTGATTTTGTATTGTCCTAAGTTTCCACCGTAGTTACCTGCACTAATTTGGAGGACACCATCAACTGCACATGCTGCTTCAATACCTTGTTTCATTGCTTCTTTAACAGAGTCTTCATCTACTCCATCAATAACAATTTCCATTATTCCAAATACATCTTCAGGTATTTCACTGTCTTCTACTTTATCTTTTAATGAGATACACATTTTTTCGTTAGTGGATGCGTTTAAGAAACTGTAATTGTTACATCCTACTTTAGAACCAGATGCTACCATACCACTTGGGAATGGAGTTATTACACCTTCAACATTGTGTATTGCATCAGCTGCTGCTTCAGCTGCAGTTATTGCGCTCATTTTACTGTTAGCTAATATGAAGAAGTTACCACCTGCAACACCATCTTTATATCCGAATGAATCTTCTATTAAGAAGTCTCCAGACATTATAGGTATAGAATGAACTTTTCTTCCATCAACTTCAACTACTGATTCAAAACCGTCACCAAAGAATTTTATTTTGTTTCCTGTTTTTAATACATCTTCAGATTCTAAGCAGTTATATGCTGCTGCTGTAGGGGATGTTAATACACAGTTACTTAATCTTTCTAAAAGTTCATGGTCTAATGCTTTTTTACTTCCATGACATATCATTATTACGAAACCTGGACGGTTATCAGGGGTTTTTTCAGGAGGTACGTATCCATCAATTCCAGATTCTGAAGGACATCCTATAACAGAAGTTCCGTATCCAGTTGCTTCTGTTGCTGCTATTTGTGCTAAATGTTTAGTAGCTGCAGTTACAAGTATTCTTGTAACTTTAATTCCGAATCCTTCTGCATAAGTATCTTTAATATCTACACCGTTTATTTCCATTTTATTTTTCACCAAATAAGTTGATAGTTAATTTAAATAAAATTTTTTTCCTATTCCTTAAATATACTGAGAATATAAAAAGAAAGTAGATTAATTTAAAATTTTTGTAAAAATTTTATTTAATCTAAATAAACATTTAATTAGATTATAAAATAAGTTTTTCTATTTTTAATTTAAGATTAAATTTGAAAAATTTTCCCTATTTTTCATCGTTGTTTTCTTCTAATAAGGGTTCTTCTTCTGTATCTTCTAGGGTTTTATTTTCAGATATTGATGATGATATTTTATCAAATACATCTGATCCATACATTGGTAGTATTAATAATCCTATGATTGTTGTCATCCAAAATGAGATTAAACGTTCTATTACTGTAGCTGCCGCACTTGTTGATGGAGATATTCCTGATGCTGAATACAATAGTATCATGAATCCATCTATTGCACCTAGTCCTCCAGGTAGTAATGGTATCATACCTACAAGTGAAGATACAATAAATACTTCCCCTATTATAACTGGTGATACTGTGCATCCTAATGAAATGAATACTACATAAACCCGTAATATTTCAATAATCCATATGATAAATGATAATGGTAGGGCATATATTAACATTCTTTTATCATGTGTCATTACTCTCATTGTGGATTGGAATCCCTCAATTGCTGTTTCAACTTTATTTCTTATATCATCTGGATCTCTTTTTTTCAATATTTTTACTGCAAGGCTTGATATCCAATTTGTAACTTTTATTCCAAATGCTTCATTTATTGACATGAATATTATTAGAAAGACTACTATTACTATTCCAATTACTGCCAGTATCATTATTATTAACATTATTGGAGATAGTTTGAGTTGTGTCATTAGTCCGATTATTGTTATCACTGCTAGTATTACAAATGGAAATGTGTCTAGTGCTCTATCTGCTATTACTGTTGCGAATGTTTCTGAAAATGGATCGCCTTCTTCTTTTGTTAATAAGTATGCTCTTACGGGTTCTCCGCCTCCACGTCCACTTGGAGTTATATTATTTACTGATAAGCTTACCAATACCATTGGTAAAAGTTTTTTAAATGAGAAATCTCTATCGGTTATGTGATTTATGAATTGCCATCTTAATGTGAATAAGAAATAGGTTAATATTTGTAATAGTATTGCTATTAATACATAGATTGGGTTTGCTATGGTTAAAGCTGTGATTACTTGGTCTATTCCTATAAACCATAGCATTATTGCCATAATTATTAATCCAAAGGCTAAAAATATTAATGTTTTATGTTTCAAATTATAACCTACTAATTTTTTAGATGAACTATTACTTTTATAAAAATATGTTATTTTTTATATTTGTTGTAATATTTATTAATTTTTAGAATAATATTTTAATAAATATATTACTGTTTATATTTTATTATTGATTTTGAGTATAAATATTTAGAAAAAAATATTATTTTGTCTAAAAAAATAATTAAATATTAAAAAATATTCAATTACTTTATATATATTCAATAATAATATTAAATAAATTTTAAATACAAAAAAACTAAAATTAAATTTAAATGAAATATTTTAGGTCAACTGATATATTAGTAACAGCCCATTATTTAGGAATGATAATGGAAGGAATAGGCATAGTATTATTATTACCAATAATTGTAGCCTTAATATATCAAGAAAATACATATATAGGATTCTTAATACCTACATTACTATCATTAGGGATAGGATACATACTAAATCATAAATTTAAAAAATATCATAAACTTAAAATGAGACATGGAATGATAATATCCCCATTAGCATGGTTATGGGCAAGTTTAATCGGTGCATTCATAATGATGATATGTTTAAACTTACCATTTGAAAATGCCTTCCTTGAAAATATGTCAGCATGGACCGGAAGTGGAATGACAACATTCCTAAATGTGGAAATTCTACCAAATTCAATACTATTTTTAAGAAGCTTAGAACAATGGCTTGGAGGACTTGGAGTTGTAATAATATTCATAGGAATATTAATAAGAAATGGAAGTGCAGCATCAAAACTATACGAATCAGAAGCACGAGATGAAAGAATAAAACCAAGTATAACCAACACACTAATAAAAACACTAGAAATATATGGAATATATACAGCAATGGGAATAATACTATACATAATTGTTGGATTGCCCATATTTGATGCAATTAACCTAACATTTACCTCCTTATCAACTGGAGGAATGTCAATAAAAAACATGAATGTTGGATTCTATCACAACACCTTTGTAAATATAATAACCATAGTACTAATGATACTTGGAGCAGTAAGCTTCTCAGTACATTACAAAGTAATAAAAACAAAAGGTATAGCAATATTAAAAGATATACAATTTCAAGCCATAATAATCATAATATCAATAGCAACTGCAATAATATACTTCACTAGCAATATAAAATTCATGGATATAATATTCCAAGTTACATCTGCAATAACAACAACAGGAGCAAATATCCCTCCAGGCAGTCAAATTGCACTATGGCCTCCAGCAATACTAATAATACTAATGATATTAATGCTAATTGGAGGGTCATCTGGATCAACTGTAGGTTCAATAAAAATAATCAGGATAATCACATTTTTAAAAGGAATAAATTTAGCAGTACTCGGCCAATTATCTCCCAAAGGAAGAGTTATGAACACTAAAATTGCTGGAAAAACCATAACTGATAGAGAAATAAAAGAAGCATCAACATACATAGTACTAACATTAATATTAATAATCATAACTTGGATATTTATGGTTGCATATGGATATGAACCATTCGAATCACTATTTAATGTAATATCCGCACAAACAAACAATGGTGTTTGGATTGGACCTCACCACAGCACACTACCAACATTAATAAAATATTTATTAACAATAGACATGTGGACAGGAAGACTAGAAATCATTCCAGTATTTGTATTAGTAAGAAGCATATATGAAATTATAACAAGTAACATAAAAACTGGAAGTAAAAACCTAAAAAAACGAATTTAAAATAAAAAAGTAAAAACTAAAATTTAAATATTAGCTAGAATTAACAATACTATATTTAAATAAAAAAATTTTTTTGGGGATATGGAACAAAGTGTATGTTATAATTTTAGGAGCTGGAAGAGTGGGACTTGCACTTGCAAATCTCTTAATAAACGATGGTTATGATATAACCATTATAGATAGCAATGAAAAACTCTGTAATAATGCATCAAAAGAATTAGATGCAATGATAATCTGTGGAAGCGGAACTGAAACAAAAACACTAGAAGATGCAAATATAGATGAAGCAGATGTTTTTGTTGCAAGTACAGGAAACGATGAAATCAACTTATTATCATGTATACTAGCAAGAGAATATGGAGACCTGAAAATTATTGCACGTGTTGGTAACTTAGATCACGAAGAAGCATTTAAAAGAGTAGGGATAGATGAAGTAATAAGTCCTGAAAGAACAGCGGCTAGTTTTATTGAAAGAAAAATTACAAGACCTAATGTGGCAACACTTGTTCAACTAGGACGAGGTAGTAGTGAAATTTTAGATATGAGAATAACAAACGATAAAATCGTTGGTAAAACTGTCTCTGAAATATCACCTAATAAAAATTTCATAATTATATCTATTTACACACAAAAAGGTTTAGAAATTCCTCAACCAGATCGTGTACTTTCAAGAGGAGAAAAAATATCCATATTAGTTAAAAATGATTCTATTGAAAAAGTTGAAAAGAAAATAGAAGGATAAATAATTCAATATATTAAAATTGAGATATTCTTTGATTAGATAACTCTATATGCTTTTTACCATTATCTACCCAAAAATCATGCCCAGGTAATAAGTATTCAACATCTAACTCTGTTAATTTTTTAATTGAAACTTTTAAATCTTGGAGATTTCCTCCAATATCTGTTCTTCCAAATGATCCATGTGGGAATACTGTATCTCCACATATGAGGTTTTCCCCATCAAATAAACATATCCCACCTAATGTATGTCCTGGAGTATGTATTACTCTGAAATCATTAATTTTATCCCCATCTTCTAATTCTATATCTACATCATGTCTTTCTACTTTTATTCCATGATGTAATCCTGCGGTTAATGGGTTATCTTCTTCTTTTAATGGTTTAGCATCTATTTTATGTATTGCTACTTTTGCATTTGGGAATAGTTT
>CAZJLS010000034.1:0-17495 GCA_964547125.1 uncultured Methanobacteriaceae archaeon
CCCGACCACCAGATTACAAGTCTGGCGCTCTACCAGACTGAGCCACCGAGGCAAGATATAATAACAAAATATATAGTAATAATTAGTTAAGTTTCTTATTACTTAAATACTTTTTGATATAAACAGTATGATTAAATATTAATTAATAATACTATTTAAATATTATTCATCATAAATATTCAATGCGAAAAAAAAGAAAGAAAAAGAGCTCAAAAAATGAAAATAGATTACACATTATACTTAGTAACAAATAATAAAAATAAAACAAAAGAAGAATTCTTAAAAACAATCGAAGAATCCCTAAAAGGAGGGGTGAGTTTAGTACAAGTTCGAGAAAAAAATTTAAATGATGACGAATTTTTAAATGTTGCATTAAATGTTAAAAAAATCCTTAAAAAATATGAAATCCCCCTAATAATTAATGATAATGTTAAAATAGCTAAAAAAATAGATGCGGATGGTGTGCATGTAGGTCAAGATGACTTAGAAGCAAAAAAAGCTAGAGACATACTTGGAGAAAATAAAATAATAGGAGTTTCTGCACACAACATCCAAGAAGCAAAAAAAGCAGAAGAAGATGGGGCGGATTATATTGGATGCGGAACAATATTCAACTCACCCACAAAATCTGATGCAAAGAGTTTAACTAAAAAAGATTTAATAGATGTTGTTAATGCTGTAGATATTCCTGTAGTATATATTGGAGGGATAACCAAAAATAATATTAAAGAATTAGCAAATACTGGAATTAAAGGTGTTAGTGTTGTATCTGCCATTATGGAAAGTGAAAATCCGAAATTAAGTAGTGAAAACTTGAAAAAAGAAATTGAAAAAATAATATAAAAAATATTATTAATAATACTCTTTTTCTGCAGAGGCTTTTAAAGCTTCAACTGCAGGTAATTCTTTACCTGCTAATAAATTTATACATGCTCCTCCACCACTACTTACATGATCCATCTTAGAATCAAGACCTAAATTAACAGTAGCCGCAGCTATATGTCCTCCACCGATAATAGAATATCCTTCAGAGTTAGCTATTGCATTTATAATATCTTCAGTCCCTATTGCAAAATTAGGATCTTCGAATACTCCTGCAGGTCCATTTGCAAATATTGTTTTAGCATTTCTTACTATATTTGCATATTCTTTTATAGTTTCTTTTCCAATATCAAAAATTGAATAGTTTTCTATTTCATCTATTGGAACATCTTTTCTTTCACCTTCAATACTTAATGCAACATCTTTAGGATATATAATTTTATCTTTAAATTCATTTAGAAGCTCTTTAGATTTAATAATCATATCATAATATCCTTTGGATTTTATGAAATCTTCATTAATTTGTTGAATATTCACATCTGCAGCCCATAATAATATATTGGCTATCAGTCCAGATGTTATTACTTTATCTGCTATTCCATCACGAAGTACATTTTCCATTACCATTATGGAATCATCTGCTTTCATTCCGCCTAAAACAAATACACATGGTTTTTCAACTGTGTCTAATGCATTGTATAATATTTTTAATTCTTTTTCCATTATTCTACCTGCAGCAGATGGTGTTTCTTCTGTAAATCCTACAAGGGATACTTGTGATCTGTGTGCTGCTGCAAATGCGTCATTAATGAAAATATCTATTAGTGGAGATAGTTCTTTTACCATTAATGATTGTGATTGTTCTTTTACTGATCTTTTAAGTGTTTCTTCGGCAAAAAATCTTACATTTTCAAGTAGAAGTATTTCTCCAGATTTTAATTCTCTTATTGCTTTTTTTGCTTCTGTTGAGAATATTGAATCTATGTATTTTACATGTATACCTAATATTTTTGTGAGTACTTCTGAATGTTGTTTTAATGTTGTGAAGTCTGTTTTTCCAGGTCTACTTTGGTGTGCCATTATTACAATTTTCGCGCCTTTTGTGGATAATTCTTTTATTGTTTGGCTGTGTAGTCGTTCTCGTGTGTCGTCTAATATGTCTCCTGTTGTTGGGTCTACTGGAGAGTTTATATCTATACGAACTAGAACTGTTTTGTTTTCAAGTTCAAAATCATCAATTGATTTAAAATTAGCTAACATTTTTCTCTCCTTAGTATTATATTTTACTTACTAAGTCTAATAATGCATTTTTAGGATTTTCTGCTTTGATTATTCCACTTGCTAGTAGAACTCCTTCTGCTCCGAGTTCTATTGCTGCTTTCATATCATCTCCGTTTGATATTCCTGCACCGCATAATACTTTTATGTTTTTATTTATGTTTTTAACTTTGTCGACTGTGCCAGTTACTACTTCTGGTTCTGCTTGTGATACAGGTATTCCTGTTCCTATTAGTTCTGGTGGTTCTACTGCAACATAATCAGGGTTTAATGTTGCTACTGCCTCACTTGTTGCTACGTTGTTGGAGCATACACAGGATATTATGTTTTCTTTTTTGGTTTTTTGAATTACTGTATCTATATCTGCCAGTTTCATTCTTTTTTCAGAATGATTTATTAAGGTTCCAGTTATACCGTTTGCTATGAATGCTTCTAGTAAATTTGAACCTGTGTTTCCTCCCGGGTTTATTGGATCTATGTGTTGCGCATATACTGGTATTTCAGTTTCTTTTTTGATTGTTGAGATATCAATTGCTTGGGGTACTGCAATCATGGGTATTCCTGTTTCTTCGTATGCGCTTTCCATACTTTTTGCTAAATTTAATGCATTATTTCCACTAGATTCTGCATAAGTTTTAAAGTTTAATATTACAAGGGGTTTATCAGACACTATAGTAACCATCCTATTATCTTTTTTAAATTATTTTTAATTATGAAAATATCATATTATATTATTATTTATTAACACTGATTAATAAATAGATTTTATATAATAATGATTATTATTGAATAAAAGTTTTTTTGTGGTTATTTTATTATGTCATTAACAAAGGAAGAGCAGAAGAAGTTAGAACATAGTGGGTATCGTTTTGTAGGTGAGCATGGTCATGCTGCTACTAAGATATGTCATTGGCAGAAGAAGAGTATTCTTAATGAGGGAGTTTGTTATAAAGAGAAGTTTTATGGTATTGATTGTCATAGATGTCTTCAGTTATCTCCAGCGGTTCCTTTTTGTAGTCAGAAATGTAGTTTTTGTTGGAGGGATTTGTCTTTAACTAAAACTGAATGGGTTGGAGATTATGATGAGCCAGAAGTTATTATTGATGAGGCTATTGCTGCTCAAAGCAAGTTGTTGTGTGGTTTTTGGGGTAACGATAAGGCTGATCGTGTTAAGTTGAAGGAAAGTGAAAGTCCTAATAATGCTGCTATTTCTTTAGCTGGTGAGCCTACTTTGTATCCTGATATTGATGCTTTGATTGGTGAGTTTAATCGTAGGGATTTTAATACTTTTTTAGTTAGTAATGGCATGAATCCTGAAAAATTAGAGTCTTTGAGTAATGAGCCTGATCAGTTGTACATTTCTCTTGATGCTCCTAATGAGAGTGTTTATAGGGATTTGTGTAATCCTCAGTTAAGTGATGGTTGGAGTCGTTTGAATGAGAGTTTGGAGTTTTTAGGTTCTTATAGTAGTAGGACTTGTTTGCGTGTTACTTGTGTTAAGGGTATGAATATGTTGAATCCTGATGAGTATGCTAAGCTTATTGATTTAGCTGATCCTACTTATATTGAGGTTAAGGCATATATGCATGTAGGTTATTCTAGAGGTAGGTTGACTTTGGATAATATGCCTGAGTTTGATGATGTTATTAGTTTTGCTGAGAGTTTGTGTGAGTATACTAGTCAGAGTATTATTAATGAGTCTGAGATTAGTCGTGTTGTTTTATTAAAATAATAAAAAATGAGAAAAAAGAGAGAGTATTGGAAAAAATAATTAATTAAATTATGTGAAATGTTATTTTAAGCTTTCACATATTTTTACTGCTTTTTCTGCTGCTTTTTCCATGCTTGTTTCGAATGGTATTCCTGCTTCTTCTAGTATTTTTTGTCCTTCTTTTTCGTTTGTTCCTGTTAGTCGTATTACTATTGGTATGTCTTTGTCTATTTCTTTTAGTGCATTTACTACTCCTCTTGCAACATCATCAGTTCTTGTTATTCCTCCGAGTACATTTAGGAATATTACTTTAACTGGTGGGTAACTCATTACGATTTTTAATGATTTTTTTATTATTTCTTCGGATGATCCTCCACCAATATCGAGGAATGTTGCTGGTTTTCCTCCGTAGAGTTTTATCATGTCCATTCCAGTTAGTGTTAATCCAGCTCCGTTTCCTAATACTGCTATATCTCCATCTAGTTCTACGAATGCTACGTCTCTTGGTCTGAAATGCATTGCTTCCATTAATTCTTTGTGTCTAAATAGTGCATCATTTTCTATTTCTAGTTTTGCATCTGCTGCTATTAGTCCATCAGGTGTTAGTGCTAGTGGGTTGATTTCTGCGGTTTGACAGTCATATTTATCAAATATATGATATAATTTCCAAATTATATCTCCTATTCTTTGTATTAATTCTGATTCTACACCCATTTTTCTTGCAATTTCTTTTGCTTCGAATGGTAAAAATTCGTTTACTGGATTTACGTGATATCTGATTATTTTTTCTGGTTTGGTTTTTGCTAGTTCTTCAATGTCCATTCCGCCTTCTGCACTTGCCATTATTATTGGTTTTTTTACAGATCTATCTACTGTTATGGATATGAAGAATTCTTTTAGTATTTCTGCTTTTTTTTCTATTAGGAGGTGGTTTACTTTTTCACCTTTTATTTCAAATCCTAATAATTTTTTAGCAGCATTTAATGCTTCTCCTGGAGTGTTTGCAAAGCATATCCCTCCGAGTTTTCCTCTTCCACCAGTTAATACTTGTGATTTTACTGCTACTGGTACAT
Organism: uncultured Methanobacteriaceae archaeon; assembly: GCA_964547125.1. GTDB lineage: Archaea > Methanobacteriota > Methanobacteria > Methanobacteriales > Methanobacteriaceae > Methanobrevibacter_A. Next base: position 4,885 of record CAZJLS010000034.1, read on the forward strand.
TTAACTCTGTTGCTATTTGCATTGCTTCTTCTGGGGAGTATGCTACTTCACTATCTAGTATGCTTATTCCTTCTCTTTTAAAAATTTTTTTTGCATCTTTTTCGTAAAATTTCATAATTATTTTTTCCTTTAAAAATTTTTTTAAACTAAATTATATCCTGCTTCGAAAGCTTGTTTATTTTTATCTTCTGTTCCTTTAGGTACACTTGATAATATTGATTCTAATGCAGCATCTTTAGATATTATTTCTGTAGCTTTAACTATTGCTCCTACCATAACAATGTTTGCTACTACTCTTAGTCCTATTTTGTTTACTGCTGTTTCTGTTGCTGGTGCTTTGAATAGTTTAATGTTGTGTTTTTCTATGAAGTTGACTAGTTCTGGGTCTTTTTCATCAATCATGTCTGGGTCTATTATTAGTATTCCGTTGTCTTTTAAATCGTCCATATATTTGATGAGTGCTGTGTGTGACATTGCTACTAGGATATCTGGGTTTTGTACTTTAGGGTAGTATATTTCTGTGTCACTTATTACTACTTCTGTTTTTGATGCTCCCCCTCTTGCTTCTGGACCATATGATTGTGTTTGAACTGCATTTTTATCATCGAATAGAGCGGCAGCTTTACCTACGATTATTCCTGCCATTATTACTCCTTGTCCTCCGAATCCTGCGATTCTAATTTCTTTTCTCATTTTTTTATAACTCCTCAAATGCTGTTCGTTTTTTGTATGGGTTTTTGGAATTTTCATTTATTAATTTTGTGATGTTGTCTGTGTATTCTGGTTCTGTTTTATTCACAAATTCTCCTACAATGATTTTTCCTTGAAGTTCTTCTTCATCCATTTTTTCAGCTTTTCTTAAATTAACACTGTTTTCTTTTAAGAATTCAAACATTGCTGTAGATGTTTTTAGTTTATTTTTACGACCGTAGTATGTTGGGCATTGTGTAACTACTTCTATAAATGAAAATCCATTATTGTTTAATCCTTTTTTGATTGCATTGGATAATTGTACTGGGTGTGTGCTTGTCCATCTTGCAACATATGATGCTCCAGCCGCTTTAACTAGTTCGGACAAGTTGAATGGTGCATCATTTGATCCATATGGTGCGGTTGTTCCGAAGCTTCCTTTTGGGGAGGTTGGACTTATTTGTCCCCCAGTCATACCATAAATATTATTGTTTAAACATATTACGGTTAAGTTAATGTTTTTTCTTGCAGCATGTATTAGGTGGTTACCTCCTATTGATGCTGCATCACCGTCTCCTGTAAATACGACTACGTCTAATTCTGGGTTGGATACTTTTAGTCCAGTAGCGAATGGTAATGCTCTTCCATGGGTTGTGTGTAGTGAGTCGCATTTAACATAACCGGGGATTCTTGATGAGCATCCTATACCTGATACCATTGCGATATTGTCAAATTCTATTTCAGTTCCTTCTAATGCTTTGAAAAATGTGTTCATAACAATACCATTACCACATCCAGGGCAAAATATGTGTGGAAGTCTATCTTCTCTCAAATATTTTATAAATGGGCTTAATTTTTCTTCCACCATTATGAGTCACCTCCCATTATTTCTTTTATTTTATCAAGTATTTCGTCAGGTTTATGTAACATTCCACCTATTTTTTCGAATAAATGAACTTTTGCATTGGATTTTGCTACTCTTTCAACTTCATAGAACATTTGTCCTAAGTTTTGTTCTATTACTAGTAAATTATCTGCTTTTAAACTCATTTCTTCAACTATTTCTTCTGGGAATGGCCAAGGCGTATCAATTTTTAATGAACCTACTTTTAAACCTAATTCTCTTGCTTGTTGTATTGCTGTTTTAGCTGATCTGTATGGTGAACCATAGGTTATTATTATTAAGTCTGCATCATCTATATTTTCTGTTTTGTATGATACAATATCTTCCCTATTTTTTAATATTTTATCACATAATCGTTTAACTAGTTCTGTGTGTGTTTTTGGATCATTAGTATCCGGATATCCTCTTTCATCATGTGTTAATCCAGTTATGTGTACATTGTATCCATCTCCAAATGCTGGCATTCCTGATACTCCATTTTCTGGAGTTTTATATGGTAAATATTCTTCAGGAGATTCTTTTGGCATTTTTCGTGGAGTTACTTCCACATTTTCAGGCATTATTATTTTTTCTCTCATGTGCCCTACTGCTTCATCTGCCATTACAAATACTGGGCAACGATATTTTTCAGCTAAATTAAATGCTTTTATTGTGAAATCGAAAAATTCTTGTACGGATGATGGTGCTAATGCTATTGGTTCATAGTCACCATGGGATCCCCATCTAACTTGCATCATATCTGATTGGCTTGTCATTGTTGGTTGTCCTGTTGATGGTGAGCCTCTTTGAACATTAACTATTACTATTGGTGTTTCTGTCATGAATGCGAATCCAATATTTTCTTGCATTAATGATATTCCTGGTCCAGATGTTGCAGTCATTGCTTTACATCCTCCCCATGATGCTCCAACAAGTGCTCCAGCGGATCCAATTTCATCTTCCATTTGTATGAATGATCCTTCGACTTTAGGTAGTTCTTTTGCTAGTGCTTCTGCAATTTCTGTAGAGGGTGTTATTGGGTATCCTGCGAAAAATCTGCAACCTGCACGTATAGCTCCCTTAGCACATGCTTCATTTCCTAATAAAAAATATTCATCGGACATTAAATTAATCCCCCTTTTCTAAAGTAATTGCTTGGTCTGGACATGATAATTCACATAAACCACATATAGTACATGATTCGATGTTTTTTGGGTAAGGTAAAAATACATCTTTTGAATTTTTATCTTTGGATTTTTCAAAAACATCTTTAGGACATGTAATTATGCAAATGTCACATCCTTTGCATAAATTTGAATTTACAAATATCATATAAATCATCTAAAATATGAATTTAATTAGGTTTTTTCAAAAAAATATTATGAAAAAATAACTAAATTAAACTATTAATATAATATATATTTTATTTTTAATAATTAATAAATTATTTTAAAATGAATTTTTTTAGAATTTATTGCTTTTTTTAAAAATTTTTTATTAATTTTTAGTGTTTTATTCTTCTATTATGTCTTCAACATACATTAGTGGGTAGTTTAATTCTTCAATAAATTCTATTCGTATTATTGCTGTTGTGTTTTCTATTTTTGAGTATATTTTTACATCTAACATGTCTCCATTTAGACCTGTATACTCAAATTCTGTCATTGCTTGGTCTATTTTTGAGAAGTTTATTTTTACATCTACTTTTTCTATTGCTGGTTGTAATTCTAGTGATTCTTGGATGCTTTTTTCTAGACTTTTTGCTGTTTTTTTGTTTATGGGTGTTCCTACGAATTGGTGGAATAGTGCTCCCATAGTTATTGCTCCTTCAAATATTGCTCTTTCGCGGTTTGTTATATTATTGAAGTATTTTTTATTAACATCAATCATCTTTTTTTTATCTCCAAATTTTTTTTAGAAGTTGTAAAATGCATTTAACCATCCTAGTTTATCTGCAAGGTATTGTGAGTCTATTGGGAATAAATTTAGGTAGATTAATATTGCTGTAATTATTAGTATGGTTATTAATATTATTTTTCTTTCTTCTTTTGGGTAGAAATATGTGAATATTAGTCCTGCTATTAGGAATATTGTTGTTATTATTATTGCATTATTTTTTTGTGGGTTTTCATGTATTATGGTGTTGTTTAGGTTTGTTGTATTTATTAAGTCTGCTGTTACTATTAGCCTTTGGCTTGTTGATCCTATGGGATGGCAAGTTATTAAATCTATTTTTGCTGTGTTGTTTGATATTTCTAGTTGTGTGTTTGCAGGTACTATTTCTGTGTTGTTTACTTTGTAGTTTAGTTGTCCTATGTTTGGCCAGTTTATAGTTATTTGGTCTCCAGGTTTTAGTTCATTTAGTCTTAGGAATGCAGATCCTTGTAGTGTTCTATGTCCGTATATTGGTATTTCTCCTGTTTGTGGGTTATTGGAGTTAGGTTCAATGTATACTCCTTGGCTTAGTGATTGATTGTTTATTTTTTCTTGTAGGTTTATTTTTGGTATGTTTAGTACTGGTTGTTCTATGTTTGCTTCTGTAATTGTTTTTGATGAGTAGTAGCTTACTTCTGTAAATGTGTAGAACCCTATTATTATTAGAGCGACTATTACAATTATTGTTCTTATACTTATTTTCATATTTTTTATTGCTCTTGTTTTTTTGGTATTAAATATATTAATATTAATATTAAAAGGAGAGTTGGTGGTATGTTTATATTGAATATTAGTATTTGTAATGGTGTTAATATTAAAAGTATTGCCATTATTACTATTATTCTTTTATCGTATATTTTTGGGTATTTTATTTTACTTATCATTAGTGTTGATGCTATTATCATTAGTATGTAGGCTATGTATAGGTCGAATATATTTGTTAGGTAGAATATTGCTAGTATGAGTGCTGTTGCTGGTATTGGTAGTCCAATGAATCCTGGTTTGTTTGTTTTCATTGTGTTGAATCTTGCTAGTCTTAATACTCCTGTCCATAAGATATATGCTGATATTATTATGGTTATTATGTTTAATTCTGGATTTAGTTGATTTCCTAGTTGGTATAATAGTATACCTGGTGCTAATCCAAATGAAAGTGCATCTGATAATGAATCCATATTTTTTCCAAAATCTGAATCATCTGCTTGGTTTAATTTTCTTGCAACCCATCCATCTGTACAGTCAAATATTATAGCAAGTATTATAAATAGTGATGATAATGCAAAATTGTTATTAATTGCAAATATTACTGATATAAAACCGGATATTAAGTTTAATGAGCTTATTAAATCCGCTACTTTAATATATGAGATTATACTTTCATTATTATTCATTATTTATTACTTTTGATTGTTTATTTATATAAAATATTCTTTATGAAATTTTGAAGATTTCGTGTTGAATAGTAAATATAAATAATAGTATTATAAATAAATAGTAAATGTTAAACACTATAAACATCAATACTATGAAAATCTATTAATTAACCATAAAACTGTTGAATATAGTGTAAAATATTTAATAATCAGCATATAAACCTACAGTTTTATTATAAACCTTTTAACAAGCATATTATACTAGCGACATACGTTTTCATTCACTAAAAAAGAAAATTTTTTCTATAAAAAAATAATGAATTAATGTGTTTTTAAAATGATAGAAGATAGGATACAAATGCTAAGGCAAGCTGCACAAAGTCCTGATGGATATAGTGTGGATAAAATATGGTGTGTTATCGCTGGCAATGATAAATTAGTTAATGACATAACCTATTATGCAATTGCATCCAAAAAATCTGTTAAAATCGTTACTCGAGAACATATTAAAATTGATGAAAACAAAATTACTAAAAAGTTCGATTTTATTCTTTTAAAAGGTGATTATACTAAGATACATGAAATTTGTAGACAATCTAAAGCTGCAGGTAGTGCTTTTATTATCATTCCACAAAGATACATTCGGGAAGAACCTAATTTAAGAGTAGTGGTTGGTCCTGAAGATAATATTAAAAGGTTTGTTAATGAAACTAACTATGCTACTATCCCAATATCTATTTTATTAGATGATGAGACTAGTGGTTTTATAGAAGCTGATTTAAAAACTTCAAAAAGAACGCCAAAATTTATAAAAAACTTGCTCAGACCAGTATTTAATGTGAGCGAAGTTGTATTACATATTATACTTATTTCAGTAGAGAATTATGAAGATAGTTCTGAAATTCATGATTTTGCTAAAAAGAATAATGTTTTTGATATAGATTGTAATGATATTATGGAGGAATAAACTGTGAGTATTTTTGATACCCCTGAAATTGAAGAAGAAAGAAAACCAACCCCACAACCAACAACTGTTAAAAATAGCTTAGGAATAGATTTAGGAACTTTAAATACAGTTATAGCTAAACCAACAGGTGAAAAATTTGATTTATACCAAATTCCATCTGTAGTGGCTGTTAAAAAAGATGATCCTACTGCAGTTTTAGCTGTTGGTGAAGAAGCTAAAAAAATGTTAGGAAGAACACCTGAAGACATTACCGCCGTAAGACCATTGAAAAAAGGTGTTATTGAGAATATTGCTCAAGCACAAGCATTATTAATTGAAGCAATGGAAATCGGTATTAAAGAAGGCGAAAGTGTTGGTAGAATTGTCATTGGTATTCCTGGAGACTCTTCAGAAGTTGAAAAAAATGCTGCTGAAGAGATAGGTAGAAAAGCTGGTGCAGAATATGTTTTAGTTATTAGTGAAGGATTAGCAGCAGCTATTGGTGCAGGTTTACCTATAGCAGAACCTGAAGGAACAATGGTTATTGATATCGGTGCAGGTTCAACAGATTTAGTAGTTATTTCTCTTGGTGGAATAAGTGACCTTGAAACTGTTCGTTGGGGTGGAGATGACATAGACGCACGTATTGTTGAATTAGTAGCTGAAAAATATAATGTTGCAATAAGTATACATGATGCTGAATCTGCTAAAATAGAAGTTGGTATGGTTCACAGTAGTGCAGAAATGGAAAACATGAGCAAAGAAGTTATTGGAAAAGCTATTGATACTAACAGACCTAAAAAAGCAGTAATCGACTCTATGTTAGTCGCTGATGCAGCAGAACCAATTATTCAAGAAATAGTTGGTGGATTAAATCTAATATTAGAAAGATTACCTCCAGAATTAATGATGGGTATTTACACAAATACTGTTGCAGTTGGAGGATCTTCCCGCTTAAGAGGAATTAAAGAAAGATTATTTGATGAAGTGGAAATACCAATTCAAATATCTGATGATCCATTAACTGTCGTTGCAAAAGGAACAGCAATTGTTGCTGCAGAACCATTAGCTTTAGAACCAGAAGTACGTTTAAAAGCTATGAGATAAAATGAAAATATTAAAATTATATTTTTAATATTTTTATATTTCTTTATTATTTTTAAAAACTAAAAAAATCTAATTTTTTTATTTTATACCATTCTTTTTTTAAAATAATTATTTTTTAATAAATTCTTTTTATCGAATATTTTTTTAATTAAATAATCAGTTGATGCATTATTATGAATATTATGGGAGTAGATGAAGCAGGGCGAGGTCCAGTACTTGGACCAATGATCGTAGCAGGAATTGTTATTCCTGAAAGTAAAACAAGGATTTTAGAACGTATGGGAGTTAAAGACTCAAAAAGATTAACACCAAAACGTAGAACTGTTTTATCTCGCAAATTACGTAAAATGTTTGAATATGAAACAGTAGAAATAACTGCTAAGGATATTGATAATTTACGTGCCAAAGATGTTAATTTGAATGAAATAGAGAAAATTGCAATTATTAAGGTTATTGATGCATTAAATCCTGATGCAGTTATTATTGATTCATTAGATGTTAAACCTAAACGTTTAGAGCAAGAAGTTAAAAATGTTGTTAAGTGTGATAATGTAACTGCTGAGCATAAAGCAGATGACAATCATTTACAAGTTGCAGCTGCTTCTATAATTGCAAAATGGAAAAGAGATGAAATTATAAAAGAAATTAATGAAAAATATTTAGATATTGGCGGAATTGGTTCTGGATATCCAAGTGATCCAAAAACTAAAAAATTTTTAACCAATTTTACATATGATGAAATGCCTGATTTTGTTAGACGAAGTTGGAACACGGTACAAAAAATGAAATAAAAAAAAGTTTTATTAAAATATTAAATATTATTTAAAATAAAATTTAAATTAGAATAATAAAATAATATAAGTCCATAATTATTTTAAATTAAAAAAAAAAGATTTATTTTTTGAGGAAAAATTTTATGATAATTGAAGCATTAACCAATGGTTTTCAAACTATCCTTGAAATGTTACAAAGTGGAGGAGTAATAACCTATATTATAATATTTCTAGGTATTTGGGGACTTTTAATATCAATCCAAAAGATATTATATTTAAGACGCATTAGTAAAGTTGATGCAACCGAAATTATGGGTACTGTAACTGTTTCTATGGAACAAGGTGGGGCAATAGAAGCTCTTAAAAATATAAGCCATTATAAAAATCCTGTTTCAAAGATAATTGCTGAGGCTCTTAAAATTGGTTATAAAAATAAAACTGAAGTTGAAGAGAGTATGGAACAGATTTTTATTGTTGAATTAGGTAAAATGACAAAAAGTCTTAATACTCTTAAAACAATTATTGAATTAGCTCCTTTTTTAGGATTAATTGGAACAGTATTAGGTATTTGGATGACATTTAAAACTTTAGGTGTTAATCCTGATGCAACAGCTATGGCTGAGGGTATTTATATTGCACTGATTACAACTATTGCAGGTTTAGCAGTTACTCTTGTGTTAATGCCTTTAAATACTTACATTAAAGAGTTAGTTGATGATGAGATGGATAAAATTGAGTTAGCTACAAAAATGACTAATTGGAGTTATGCAATAGTTAAAATTAGAGTTTTTGAAAAAATGCCTTGTGTTCTTGAAGCATTACGTGAAGCAGAAGGTGTTGTGAGTGTTAAAGAACTTACGAATCAAACTGCAAATATTCAGGTTTCTTTTAAACCAAGTATGCTTGAGAAGAGTATAAGTAATATTATTCTTGAAAAGTGTGATGTTAAATCAGAGATAGTTGAAAGTAAACTTAAACAATAAAACTTATAGTATCTTAGGTGTGTTTTTTATGGCAATAGATATAAAAAAACAAAAAGAAAAACTTAAAAGGGACGAACCAGAAATTAAATTAGTTCCTTTTATTGATATTCTCTTCACACTACTTATTTTCTTAGTTGTTACTAGTTCATTTGCAACAACAGATATGACTAATACAACAGATGCTGGAGGAACTGGTAAACCCAATATAAGTGATACTAGTGGAGATAATGAATATTATTTAATTCCAGTTGCAGGATTACAAAAAGTCACTGTTAATGGTATTGACATGTCCAATTTAATAAGAAATAATGCTATTGGAGTGCACTCGGAAGTTATGGATAAAGGAGAAATTGAAATAAGAACTCAAGATAAATCTATAATTATTACAATTCCCGAGGGTATGGATCCATACAAGGCAGTTCATGCCCCAGAATAAAAAATAACAAATTATATACATTTTTTTGGTGATAAATTTTATGTATTTAGGAAGAATAGTTTCTGCAGGTATTACAAGTGACAATAAACCATATATTGCATATAGAGTTTCTAGTAGATCATTTCCTAATAGACAAGCTGTTAAAAGAGATGATGAAACTGTTGCTATAATACCTAAAGAAGGTTTTGAAACAGACATTTTTGAAAACACATATATTGCATATAATTGTATAAAAATTGTTGGTAATATTGGAGTGGTTTCTAATGGTTCTCAAACTGATGTGATTGCTGATAAGATACGTTTAGGTATGAATATTAAAGATGCTTTAGCATATTCTCTTTTAACTATGGATTATGAGAAAGATGATTATAATACTCCTAGAATTGCAGCCGTTGTGAAACCTGGAGATGAAATATGTGAAGCATATATTGGTATTGTTACTGATGAAAAGATTCTTGTAGAGAAAATACCAGTTGGAGAAGCTGTTTATATATCTACATATGAGTGCAATAATCCAGAATTAGTTAAATTTGATAGTGAAAGTCCAGAAGATGCGTGTGAGCTTATTTTTAATAAAGGAGCTTTTAGTGAATTTGAGCATCCAGTAACTTCTACTGCTGGAGTTTATACTGATAAATGGAATATTTCAACTTTAAATCCTTGAGATTTTAAAGTTTTTTTTACTTTTTTTATTTTTTAAAATGACAATCGAATTAATTGGGTTAGAACATATTCCCTTAGTTAAAAAGGGTGATGATATTAGTAATTTGATTTTAAATTCTCTTGAAAAGCAGGGTTTAAAATTAGAAGATAGTGATATTATATTAATTGCTGAAACTATTATTTCAAAAGCTGAAGGAAATATCGTGGATTTGGATAGTATTGTTCCTTCAGATAATGCTATAAAACTTGCAGATATGACTAATAAGGATTCTAAATTAGTTGAACTTATCCTTCAGGAATCTAATGAAGTTGTGGAAGTAGGTCCTGGTTTTATTATTACTGAAACTAAGCATGGTTTTGTATGTGCTAATGCGGGTATTGATGAATCTAATATTGAAAATGATTTAGCTAAACCTTTACCTGAAAATCCTAATGAAAGTGCAAGAATTATTAGGGAAAAATTAGAGGATTATACTGGTAAAAAGTTAGGAGTTATTATTACAGACACACAAGGGCGTGCTTTTCGTTTTGGCGCTGTTGGTACTAGTATTGGTTGTTCTGGTTTGAAACCTTTATGGAAGCGTGTAGGTGATGAAGATCTTTATGGTAGGAAATTAGAAACTACTGAGATTGCTACAAGTGATGAATTAGCTAGTGCTGCATCATTAGTTCAAGGACAAGGTAATGAAGGAATACCTATAGTTCTTATACGTGGCTTTGAAGGTTTTAATAATTTAAGAGATATTAATAGTGATGTTAAATCTTTATTGCTTCCAAAAGATTTAGATGTTTTCAGAAAATAAATGAGAAAACTTTTTTTGAGGAAAATTTTCTATGACTATAATGAAATATGAATGTACTAATTGTGGATTTGGATTTATAGATGAATCCTTAATATTTTATATTAAAGATAATAAAATTAATGAGGTTCCTTTAACTTTAGAATCTTCCAAAATGATGAGTGAATCAGAACTTGCTGGATATTTATATATAAGTTACTGTAATAATTGTGAAAATTATATTAAAACTTATATTCCTGAGATTAAAGGAGAAATTGATGAAGACACTATTATTAATAGAATTAATTCATTAATTGATACTTCACATAATAATACTAAAATTTTAGTTTTTGATTTTAATGATACTAGTTTTCAATATAGACGAAAAATATTGAGTGAAAATAATTGTCCAGTTTGTGATAATTCTATGTGTCTTTTGATTGATGAATTTCATCCATGCCCCAAGTGTGGAGAAAATAAAATAATTACTATTGATTAAGTAGGTTTGAATTATGATTACTGTTTTATCTGGAGGTACTGGTACTCCTAAATTATTACAAGGTATAAAAGAGTTAGTTGAACCAGAGGATATTAATGTCATTGTCAATACTGTTGAAAATAATTATTTTTCTGGTCTTTATGTTGCAGGAGATATTGATACTGTCATGTATACTCTTGTAGATATGATTAATGAAAGTCAGTGGCATGGTATTAAGGGTGATACTTATATAACTAATGAACGTTTGGCTGATATGGGCATTCCTGAATTATTACGTATTGGTGATATGGATCGTGCTAATAAGATTCAAAAAACTCTTCTTTTAAAAGAGGGTTATAGTTTGAGTGAAATTGTTAGTATACAGTGTGAATATTTAGGTGTTAAATCTACTGTTGTTCCTATGAGTGATGAGGATTCTGATATTACTATTTTAACTGATAAAGGTGAATTGAGTTTTCATGACTTTTTAATTAAAGAGGGTATGCGGCCTAATGTTTTGGATGTTGTTTTTAGTAATGTTTCACCTGCACCAGGAGTGATTGATTTGATTAATAAATCTGATATGGTTATTATTGGTCCTTCAAATCCAATTACTAGTATTTTACCTATTTTAAAGATGCCTGGTATTGTAGATGCTTTGAAGAGTACTTATGTTGTTAGTGTTTCTCCCATGATTGGAGATGGTGCTGTTAGTGGTCCGGCAGGTAAGTTTATGAATGCTTTAGGTTATGAATCTACTGCTTTAGGTGTTAGTGAGATGTATAAATCGTTTTTAAATAAGATGATTATTGATATAGAAGATTCTTGCTTAAAAGATAGTATAAATGAACTTGTTGATGAGGTTGTTGTTTGTAATACTTTTATGAAAACTTTAGATGATAAGAAAAATTTAGCAAATGAAGTTTTAAGTGGAAAATTTTAGAAAAAATAGATTTTGTAATAAATATATTTATTAATATAAAAATAATTATTACTATAATAGAATATAATAAAAATAATATTATTGATTATATAATTTATAATTTTTTTTAGGTGTATATAATATATGATACAGATGACTTTAATACAAATTGATAATTACGGACCATGGACTGTTACTCCACGTCCTCGTAATGAATCTGATCTTCAAATTTTACAAGCAGAATTGTTTGCTGATGTTCAACGTCAAATTGCTATGAAAAAGGGTTTAGTATTTTTCACAAGATTTGACAATATGTTGGCCATTACTAATGGTCTTAATGAAGAGGATCATTTAAGAATACAAAGGTCTATACGTAATCGTTACCCTATAACTATTAGTATGGGTGTTGGAGCTGCTGAAACTCCTCATGAAGCTCAAAGATTAGCTACTATTGCATTGCAAGAAAAAGGTGGAGCCCAACAAAGTGAACGTAAAGAAATTTTAGCTATTGATTCATTAGTTGAAGCGGAAGATAGTTATGTTCAAGTTGCTCATGTAGATATTAATAGTGTTACTGAAACATTAACAGATAAAGAATCTGCTTTTGATACTAGTTTTATGGTTAATAAAGCTCAACATTACT
>CAZJLS010000035.1:0-17391 GCA_964547125.1 uncultured Methanobacteriaceae archaeon
TATTCAATGCACTAATATCAGGAATAAAATTCCTAGCAGACCCATACGACAAACTCCCAGAAATAGTATACTGGTTAATGGGAAGCCTAGAAAAAGTAACACTAAACCAAATATCAATAATCATAATCCCAATACTCATAGGACTAGCAATACTATTAATAATGAGATGGCACTTAAACCTACTAAGTATGGGAGATGAAGAAGCACAATCACTAGGACTAAACCCAAACAAACTAAGACTAATATTCATAATAGCATGCACACTAATAACATCAGCAAGCGTAAGTATAAGTGGAATAATAGGATGGGTAGGACTAGTAGTACCACACATCACAAGAATGATAGTAGGCCCAGACCACAAAATACTACTACCTGCATCAATAAGCATAGGAGCAAGCTTCCTACTAATAATAGACACACTATCAAGAACAATGTTCGCATTAGAAATACCACTAGGAATACTAACAGCAATAGTAGGAGTACCAATATTCCTATACCTACTACAAAAAGGATACTCACAATGGTAAGGATTTGATTAAAATGAATGAAGAAATACTAAAAGCAGAAAATATCTCCTTCAAATACAATAAAGAATCACCAACAGTATTTGAAAACATAAGCTTCAAACTAAACAAAGGAGACATACTATGCATACTCGGACACAACGGTATAGGTAAAACAACATTAATCAAATCCCTAAACGGACTACACAAAATAAACAACGGAACAATAGAACTAAAAGGAAAAAACATAAAAAACCTATCATTCAAACAAATATCACAAACAATAGGATACATACCACAAGGACACATACCATCATTCCCATTTACAGTAAAAGATGTAGTTCTAATGGGAAGAACACCATACCTAAACCTATCACAAACACCAAAAGAAAAAGACATAGAAATAGCAAACAAAGCAATAAAAGATATGGGAATAGAAAACCTTAAAGACAAACCATACACAAACCTAAGTGGGGGAGAAAGGCAATTAGTATTCTTAGCAAGAATATTAGCTCAAGAACCCGATATACTAATACTCGATGAACCCACATCACACCTAGATTTCGGTAACCAAATAAAATTACTAGAAATCCTAGAAAAACTAGCAAAAAAAGGCTTAGGAATAATAATGTCATCACACTTTCCAGACCATGCATTTTTATCATGTAATAAAGTTGCAATAATGGAAAACAAATCATTTCTAGACTTCGGAACACCTGATGAAGTAATAACAGAAGAAAATCTAGAAAAAATATATGATATTAAAGTTAAAATTGTAAAATTTGAAGATAGAAAGGTATGTGTACCTTTAAAAACAAACTCAAAAATATAATAACTCAATAATTTTATGGTGAAAAAGAATATGATAACCAAAGAAGCATATGAAGAACAATTAGCAAAAGCAAAAGAATTCCACGGCGAAGTATGTGGAGGAATAGCAATAGGAACCAAACTAGCAATGTACGGTATGGATTTAATGGGATTAGAATTAAACAAACGCCACAAAAACCTAGTAGTATTCCTTGAAATAGACAGATGTATGGCAGACGCAGTACAATCCGTAACAAAATGTAGTATGGGAAAAAGAAGCCTAAAACAAATGTACTATGGAAAATTCGGAGTAACATTCTACAATATGGACACAGAAGAAGCAATACGAGTATCAGATGCAGATGCAAACAGCAAAGAAGACATATGTGAAACCAAAGAAGAAATGATAGAAAGATTCAAAGCAACACCTGCAGAAGAATTATTCAATGTAGAAAAAGTAAAAATAAGACCAATACCAGAAGCACAAATGCCAGGTGCAAAACACACAAGCACATTCTGCTCAGTATGTAACGAAAAAATAACAGATGACCGTCAATTAATAAGAGGCGGAAGACCAATCTGCAAATCATGTGCAGAAGAATCTTATTACGAAGTAATAGAATAAAAATCAAAAAAAAATTTATTTGGGATAAAAAAAATAATAATCCCAAATTAACAACATTTTTCCTGTGGATATTCACTATTTGGAATAAGATAATTAAAAATCACATAATAAATACGATCTTCACTATCTAAAGGTCCAGCAGAAATCTCAATAAGATTATAATCATTATTAAAACTATTTTTATCTAATTTTAACACTCCAGAACCATTAACAATAACAACTGGATCATCACTACTAATATTATTAAAAGTAGAATAAATAGTAAAGACAGGTAAATTAACAGCTAAACTACCATTTTTATAGAAATCAACATTATAAACACCAGGTTCAACATATGTTAAGTTCATAACAATAGTTGTAGTTTTAATACGAGGACACATAGACCCAGCACCAACAGTACCATTCAAATCCCAAGTAACAAGAGTATTAGTACCATACCAATTAGGACCAATAAACAATTTTAAACTATCATTCCACTCACCCGGACCATAAATTCCCTCAGGATTAGCACTCATTTCACCAAGAATCATCATACTGGGACCTTTAGCATTATTATAAATAGAATTATCCTCAACAACAGGATAAACACTAGAATCTGTTAAATTATAATGCTTCCAAAAAGTAACACCTTCAAGAGCATTCTCATTAATAAGATTACTTAAAATACGAATACCAGTACTATTATCAGAATCAATTAAAATACCCATATAATTATCAACAATATCATTTCCAATTACACTTAAATTATTTGCAGAATTATTAATAAAAATACCATAACCTAAAGGACCTTCAGGCTCATCTAAAGTGTAATTACCAACACTTAAAGTAATATTATTATCATAAACAAAAGTGTTACTTACACCATAATCATAATTAACCCCATAATTATTCTTAATTAACAAATTACTACTAATATTCACACTATCAGAATCTAAAAGATAAACCCCATTTTCAAAATTAGAAATACTATTATTTTCAATAAATACAAAACCACTACCCACTACACTAACACCATTTCCAGGTAAAACCTTATAACCTCTACTATAATCATAAGAATGAACAGAATCAAGCACATTACAGATAACATTATCAGAAATATGAATATTAGACACATTACCTAAAGAAATACCATCTCCCTCATAAGGCACAATAGTAAAACCACTTATATTAACATCATCACTATTTAAAGTAAAAACAGAACCACTCACACCATACAATACACTATTATTCCCAACAAGATTCAAAGGTTTATTAACATTCAATGAAATATTAGTATAATTAGATTCAGAAAAAACAACATTTGAATATTTACCAATAGAATCTAAAACAAACTGAATATCACTATTACTCATATTAGGACTTATAAAATTACTAACATTTTGAAGAACATTAATTTTATTAACTAAACTAGAAGATTCATATTTATCATTTCCATTAAATGTGCTTTCTGCTGTGTATGTTCCTGGTGCTAGGTTTATTGTTAGTTTGTATTGTCCTTTGTAGTCGGTTGTTGTGGTGTAGGTTTTGCTTGCTCCACTGCTTATTCTTGTTAATTTAACATCAACATGCTGACCAGCAATAACATTACCATTAATATCAGATAAGATACCAATGAAATCAGAATCATCACCATAAACTTTATTCAAATCATCAGCAGTTAAAATAGTACTTGTAATATTGGCTTTACTTATAATAATCTTTGAACTAGCATTACTACTTTCATATTTATCATTTCCATTAAATGTGCTTTCTGCTGTGTATGTTCCTGGTGCTAGGTTTATTGTTAGTTTGTATTGTCCTTTGTAGTCGGTTGTTGTGGTGTAGGTTTTGCTTGCTCCACTGCTTATTCTTGTTAATTTAATATTTACATGTTGACCTGCAATTGGATTAGCATTTTTATCCATTAATAATCCAATTAAATCATCATTATCTCCATAAGTTTTAATCAAATCTTCTTGCACGATTTCAGTTTCACTGCTTTCATTTGTAGGAATATCATTAATAGCAAGGAATGCATATGGACGATTACCGCCAGTAAATGATCCAGTTCCAGGACCTACAATACTAACATTATTACCACTTTCTAAAAATGTTTCATTTCTAAAATCAACAATTGCAGTACCATTAATTATTGTAACATTTCTATAAATATCTCCACTTACAGGCTTAACAATAGTATTATTTTTATTTAAATAGAATACCATATCAACTGCATTTAATCCAGTTGCAACACTACCATTATTGTAATTTGCTTTGTAATTGAATGTGAATTTGTAAACTCCTGGAGTTATTTGACTTATATTTCCAACAATTAAATCTTTGTAAGGGTCACTAATTCTTAAAACACCTGGTGCATATGATGTTCCTCCACAGAATAATTCTTCATAGAAGATGTTACTCCATAAAAATATCATTCCTGTTCCAGTATCATAATGTCCAGTACCATGTTCTACTTGATAATATGTATCTGTTGTTGCATTGTAGTCATAATCTGCTCCGTCTTGTTGGACATATATACAAGTAAATACAGTTCTTTGTTTGTGTGCTCTCAATAAGTTTTGATCTACTATTTGAGTATATTCATTTTTAATGTTACGTGCACGATAGTCATTAAATATCCCATACATTCCATTTTCACTTATGTAGTTTCCACGGATTATATTGTTTGTAATGTTACAGTTAGTGTATATTCCTACTCCTTCTGTTGCTCTGCTTTGGTCTTTGTTATTACGGTTATCGTAAATTTTATTGTTTGTAATGTTTAAATTTTCACTACTGCTTACATTAATTCCATATAGATTTCCATTTATTATATTATAATCTATGGAAGTGTTGTTTACTTTTTCTGAGACTTTTACTCCACTTAAACTATTATTTGCAATGGTGTTTTGTGCAATTATGGTGTTATCTGTGTTTTCTATTTTTATACCGTTTATAGATTTTTTAAGTATGTTATTTATGATTAAATTGTTTTTTCCGTTTTTAATTAGTATTGCTTCTCCATATTTTGAGTTTATTGTACAATCACTTATTGTTAAATTGCTTGCTCCATTACTGTAGATTCCATATGGTGGTACTGTGTAACCATCATCTTCTAAATCATTATTTATTATAAATCCTTTAATTACACTGTTACTTGCTTCTGCTGTTATGTAAAATACTCCAAGGCTTCCTGATCCAGTTTTATGTGAGGGACATGGAGACATTGTTGTGTTTACTTCACTCATTATGTTTAATTGTTTATTTATTATTATATGACAGTGCACATAATTTTTTCCAGTAATTAGGATTGTGTCTCCTGGATTTGCTTTATCTATGGCTTGTTGTATGGTGTCATCATCCATTTGGTTTACACTTGAACCATCAACGATGTGTATGGTTCCATTAGTATTTGTTTGATTTATATCATTATCTGCTGCATTTACAGTAGATATTGTTAATATTATTGTTAAGAGTGTTAGGAATAGTAATATTCTTTTTTTATTCATTATGTTTTTCCTCGTTCATTATTCATTTTTTTTATTGAATTGTATTTTGTTTCTTATGGCTTATTATATGTTTATTTTATAAAAAAAGTTAACTATTGTTATATTACGAGTATTAAAAAAAATATCCTAAAAAAAGATAATAGGAAAAAATCCCATTATACTTCTTTTAGAATTAAAAAGAGTTAAATTCTATTACACTTATGCTTTAGTAGTTTGGAAATCTGCTTCAACAGTAACTGGTGAGTAAATATCATTTCCTGCGAAAGTAGCAACAGCATGATAGTTTCCAGCACCTAAGAAAATAGGGAATTGGAATTCACCATTGTAATCAGTTGTGGTTGTGTAACTTTTGCTTGCTCCACTACTTGGACGGCTTAAAGTTAATACAACATGTTGACCAGCTAAAACATTTCCATCAGCATCTTTTAAAACACCAGTTAAGTTAGTACCAGAAAGTTCAACACCTTTGAAATCATTTATTTTAAATGTTGTGTTGATTTTTTCTGCAGGAGCAGTAACTTCTACAGTACTAGTAGCACTACTTGCTTCGTAACTGTTTAAACCAGCATATTTGTAATCAATAGTGTAAGTACCAACATTTAAGTCAACTGGAATTTGAACTTGACCGTTGTAATCGGTAGTAGCCCATAAGGTTTTGGTATTTTTGTTTGCATCAGTTATTGTAACAGCAATGTGTTGTCCACTTATTCCTTTACCTAAAGCATCGGTTAAGGTAGCAGTAATGTTACCACCATAGGTTACAGTTAATTCTCCAGGAGTAATAGTTGTGTTACCAGGAGTTGGTGCAATAACAATATCTCCATCTCCATTAATCCAAGAATCTTCCATGTATAAAAATGGAGTGAGCCCATTGTATTCATTGTTAGCTAAGGTAATTTCACTGTCAGTACTTAATCCAGTACCTAAATTGTATATTTTGTATGCAACAATATCACCAGGATTTTCTTCACTATCATCAGCTTCAAAAATATTATCTACGATTGTGATGTTGGTGATGGTTGTTGGGTATCCGTGTGCACTGTTTCCAGGTTCGGAGTAAATTACAGTACTTCCCCAGTTGTTTGTTGGGATGTTTATAAATGAATTGTTTGCAATAAGGGTATCTCTACAAGATTTGGTTAAGGATATTGCATCAGCAATACCATGATCAAATACATTATCAGTAATATCTACGTGAGCAACTCCTCCACCGTAGAACATACCATAGGAAGCATTAAATATTGTGTTTCCTTTTACAGTGACATATTGAGCATTAGATGCAACACTTATTGCATCAAGAACATTACCTGCAAACCAGTTATCTTGAACTACTGTGTTACTTCCACCCATTATGTTTATAGCTTTGGTACCATATTCTTTTGTACCATTATGGGTTATAGATTCAGTAATTCCTGTAAAGTAACAATCTTTTATTAAAGTGTTGGTAGATCTTTGTACATATGTTCCAGCACTTCCATTGAAGAAATAACAACCATCAATGGTTATGTCACTAACACTGGAAAGTTGTATTCCATATCCGTTATCGTTTGCTTTAGAAGCATTGTCTTGGGTCATGTAGAATGCAATATTTTTTATTGTAGTTCCTGTAGGTTCAGTATCTTCACCTGCAACTACTTTAAATATTACATTACTTTGACCATCACCGAGACCGTAAATTTTTGTGTTGTCTCCAGCACCAGCAATGGTTAAGTTTTTAGTTATTTTAACATTGTCAATATTTTTGTATTCACCTGCTTGGAAATTAATTGTATCTCCAGCAGCTGCATTATCAATTACTCCTTGAATTTCAGTAGTATTTGCACCAGCATTAATAGTGTGGTCTGCTGCAGATACAGCAGATATACTAATTGCTAATAATGCAATCATTACTAAAGGGAGCATAATTTTTTTATAATTCATTATAATCAATTTTCTCCTAAAAAATTAATTTTTTATTAAGATTTTTGTTAAACAATAAAAAATTCTATTAAATATTTACTAATAATACGTGTATTGTTTTAAAATAGTTTTATAACACATTTTTTTTTATTTTAATTATTTATTAGTGGAAAAAAATAATTTCTAATAAAAATTCATAAAAAAATTTATTAGTAATGTTATCTATTTTTTATCGTTGTGATTTAAATGTTTTTCGATACAAAAATTTTTTCATAAAATTATTTAATTTCATAAAAAAAATTAATAAATATAATTAATAGAATAAATAATTAAACTTACTTTTATTATTTTAAAAACTTTTAATGTTGTAATATTTATGATTAATTTAGTATGGGAATATTTAGTAATCATTTTAGTCTTATTTGGGACTAATTTTGGTTTATTATTAAATACATATGATATAAAAAGTAAAGTGCCCGTTTATATGGTTCTTTATTCTTTATCTTTATTTTTAATAACATTATTTATTTCCAGTATTAAATTTGATTATTTCATTAATTATATTGCATATTTATTGTTTTTTAGTGGTTTAATTATTTTTATATTTGTATTATATCAATTGAATAGTAAAAATGATAAATTACGCTTTTTAACTTTCATTGGATTGATTTTAATTTCATATTTTATTATAATTTATTTTGTTTTATCATCATCTAATTTGAGTTTTGATTTTTCTTTGTTAGTTTTTGCTATTTTATTTGTATTTTCATTATTAAGTTTTAAATTAAGTAAAAATAGTGTTTTTAGGGGTAAAGTTAGTGAATATTTAATTTTAGAGTCAATTTTATTAATGATTTTAGGATTAACTTATCCTTTTGTTACGACATTAGATTATAGTGAGTTTCTTCCATTTACTATACTTACACCAACTTATGAGATTATAGTTTTAATTATTTTTATTATTGCTTTGTTAGTAATTGGTGTTTATTTAAATGATTATAGGAAAAAATAGATGAAGGGAGTGTTTTATGATTATTGTAGGTACTGAAATATTAACATCTTTTATACATATTGTTGCGGAGAGTTTGTTAACACCGGTTGTAGTTTTATTAGTGATCTTTTTGATTATTGCAATTTTAAGTATTGGTGGTTTAATTAATGAAAAGTTCACTAGAAAATCATTGAAAAATAATAATGTGGATGTGGTTTTAAATAATATTAATGATGCAAGTAGTATTGATGATTTAAAGACTGTTGTAGAGTCTAGTAGTTTGTTAGATTATCAGAAAACTATTATTGTGGATATTGTTAATAATTCTGATTTGGATTTTGAGGCTAGGAAGTCTTATGCTACTAAGTTGGTTGAGGATGAGCAGATGAGACTTGTTAAGAAGACTAATATTAATGATATTTTGGTTCGTGTTGGTCCTGTTCTTGGTTTGCTTGGTACTTTAATACCTTTGGGACCTGGTCTTTCGGCTTTAGGTTCTGGTCAGATTGATACTCTTGCTCAGGCATTGACTATTGCTTTTGATACTACTGTTATTGGTTTAACTATTAGTTCTTTGTCTTATGTTGTTTCAAAGTATAAGAAGCAGTGGTATGAGTCAGATTTAACTACTTTGGAGACTGTTGCTGAGACGGTTCTTGAGAAGATTTCAAAGCTTCGTTAAGTATTGGAGGTTGGTTTTTTATGTTGCGTAAGAGAAAACGTTTGATTGATGGTGAAGATGATGATCCTATGGGTTCTTTGACTAATCTTTCTGATGCTATGTTGGTTTTGGCTTTGGGTTTTTTGGTTTTTGCTATTTTGGCTTTAAGTGCTAATCCTGATTTATTGAGTCAGGCTCAGTCTCAAGATATGCAACAAGGACAGGATGTTAGTTCTAGTCAAGTTTTAAATGATACTTCTTCGATTAATGCTAGTTCTTCTGATTCTGGTATGAGTGAGGTGGGTAAGGTTTATAGAGATCCTGAGACTGGTAAATTGATTATGGTTTCATCTTAATTTTTTTTAAGAATTATTTATTATATATAAGTATTTCTATTTAATTTTTAATATAAAGATTTAAATACTATATTGTATACACTAAATTATATGCAGAAGTAAATTTTGCATACAGTTTTTAAGTTCCATTTCTAAAAACCAAAAAAACTAAAAAATAACTAAAAAAACTAAAAACTATAAAAATATGGGGTAAATGTTGGAAAGAAAAAATTTTTAGGACAGTTTTTTCTTAGAAAACAATCACATACTCCATCACTTACTTTTCTAAAAAATTTTATACTCTAATTTTAATAACAAACCCTCGTTAGTAAACTTATTTCATATCGATAGGTTTTTACACCATATTTAATAACAAAAATAATAAAAATTACATAGGTTATGCAATTATTTATATAATGTAAATAATATTATAACAAATAATAAATACACAGAATTAATTCAAAAAAATTAATTTTCACAGACAGATGGAGGTGGAAGAAAATAAAATACAAAAAACTAATAATTGTCTTAACTTTATTAGTTTTAATTATGATTACAATAAACACTGCAAACGCTGAAGACTCCACAAACACCATCTACATAGAAAACCAAACCAACAACCAAATACAAGAAATAATCAACAATGTACCAGATGGTTCAACAATAATATTCCAAGAAAACCAATACAAAAACATCAATCTAATAATAAACCACTCCATAAACCTCCAAAATAACCAAAGCACAATATACTCAAACCTACAAAAACCAGTATTCACAATAATAAACACAAACAATGTCACAATAGAAAATTTTAACATAATGTCCACATCCGATGCAATACTTACAGAAAACACAAGAAACATCAACATCTACAACAACACCATATCAACAAACTCAACAGGAATAAACCTCAACAGAATACTAAATGCAAACATAATAAACAACATATTAACACATAACAACAACTCTGCAATAACAATAAAACAATCAAATAACATACAAATAGCAAACAACACAATAATAAACACAACAAAAGACGGAATAATATTACAAGGAACACTAAACAACATAAACATCACAAACAACAAACTAATACAAAATGGTATCAACTTATATTATGCTATTGATTTAATCTCAACAAATGCAAACGATAAACAAAACAATATATACATCTACAATAACAATTTAACAGACAATGGTAATGGAATAAATGTTAATGTAGCAACAAACAACCTAAACATAACAGAAAATGCCATAGTTCGCGGAGCAAAAGGTGTTAACATAGACCAAGGATACATCAACACAAACACATCCCTATACATTGATTATAATGCATTTGTACAAGGTACAGATTTATGTATTGATGCAAGAGGAAGTATCTATGAACAAATAGGTGGAATAGTTGTAGGATCTAACTGGTTCAACCGTAACAGTAACAACGGATTCATATGTCCAAGAGTCAAAGCAGGCATACTACAATCCAACATTAGACAAATAAGCGACAATACCTACCAAGTATACTTCACAGAAAACGGAGCTGAAGTCAATACTCTAGCAAACTTCAATCTCAAAGTTAAAGTAAACGGACAAATAGGTTACACTTCTATATCCAATGGTCAAGGAACTTTCACAGTTCCAGGAGACATAGGATCATCTGCTTCTGTTGTTATTGGAGACAATGATGCTTTAACAGTCACAATACAAGAATACAAACCAGTCAACCAACAACCAAACAAAAACAACACACCAACTGACAACTCACAAAACACCTCTGGCTCTAACTCAGGCAGTGGTTCAGGAGGAGATGTAAGCCCTAGTAACACAAACAACCAAAACATACAATCAAACAACCCATCAAGCGCAAGTGCAGCCACATCTTCAAGCAGTAGTTCTCAAGAATCTACAACCCAATCAGAAATTACAAAAACATTAACATTAGATGAAGACTCATTCCGTGTTATTGGAATCCCAGGATTATTAATACTAATATTATTGGCAATTTTAATTTATTACAACGAGGATATTAGAAAAGCAATTAAAAAATAACAATAAAACATTCCATCTTTTTTAATATCCAAAAATACTATTTTTTTAAAACTTAATTTTTTTAAATTATAATTATATACCTTATTAAAAACAAAAAATTATAATTATAATAAATATTGGAATTTTTTTACAATTCTTATTTTTTTTAGGGAGAATAGATTTTTTATGAGTTCATTTAAAAGTCCAAAGGATGCTTTATGTAAAATAGCAAGTATTGGTGGAGATAAATCTAATTTATCTATTTCAAGTTTTATTATTCTTGGTTTTCTTGCAGGTGCTTATATTGCGTTTGGCGGAATGTTGGCAGAAATTGTAACAAGTGGTATGAATTATCCAGTAGGTTTAAAAAAGTTTTTCTTTGCAGCCGTATTTCCTTTAGGTTTAATTTTAACAGTACTATGTAGTGCTGAATTATTCACTGGTAGCTGTCTATATATGCCGGTAGCATTTTTAGATAAAAAAGCTAATTTTAAAGATTTAGTTAAAAACTTTGTAGGAACATGGATTTTTAATTTCATTGGTGCATTATTCATAGCTTTTGTTATCGCATATTTAAGC
Organism: uncultured Methanobacteriaceae archaeon; assembly: GCA_964547125.1. Classification (GTDB taxonomy): domain Archaea; phylum Methanobacteriota; class Methanobacteria; order Methanobacteriales; family Methanobacteriaceae; genus Methanobrevibacter_A. Next base: position 11,917 of record CAZJLS010000035.1, read on the forward strand.
GGTATAATGACTAGTGAACCATTTTCTTCAACTGCAATCACAGTTGCAACTAATAAAGTAGATTTAAACTGGTTACAAGCTTTAATTAGAGGTATAGGTTGTAATTGGTTAGTATGTTTAGCAATTTATATTGCAATTTCTTCTGAAGATATTATAAGTAAAATTGTTGGAATTTGGTTCCCTATAATGGCTTTTGTTGCTCTTGGTTTTGAACACAGTATTGCTAACATGTTTTTCATACCCTTAGCTATGCTTCTTGGTGCTCCAATTACTCTTAATCAATTATTTATTAATCTTATTCCAGTTACCATAGGTAATATTATTGGCGGAGCAATATTTGTAGGATTTTTCTACTGGTTTGTTTATTTAAAAAAATAAATAATGAGGATATTATGAGAGTTTTTTCAGTTGTTGGAAATAAGGATACTGGTAAAACCACATTAACCACTCGCATTATTAAAGAACTTAAAAATAGGGGTTTTACTGTAGGAACAGTTAAGCATTCTCACCATAGTATGGTTATGGATAAAGAAGGCACAGATACTTTTAAACACAAATCTGCAGGAGCTAAAACAGTTGTAGGTGTGGGTTCAACAACTTTTTTCAATGTTGATAATCAATTATCATTAGATCGTATTTTATTCTTAGTTAAAATGATTGATGAACCTGATTTTTTAGTTATTGAAGGTTTTAAGGATTATCCATATCCTAAAATTTCTACATCTAATAATCTTGTTGATGATTACACTATTAAAAATGTGGATGCTAAAAGTTTAAGTGATGATGAAGTTAAAGATTTAGTTGATTTAGCTGAAAAATATGCTTATGATATTATTGATACTTTATTTGTAGATGATTGTGGTTATACAGATGCTAATAATATAGCAAAAGCTTTTATTAATGATGATTTAGAGTATGATACTAGTTCTCAAGCTGATGTTTCTTTAGCTATTGATGGTATTAATATTGGTTTGAATCCTTTTGTTAATGATTTTATTAAGAAAACAATTTTGGGCATGTTGGAATCTTTAAAAACAAGTGAATATGGTGTTGAAGATTTTAATAAGATTGAATTATTAATTAATAATAAGAAAAAATAGTTTTTAAAGGGTTTTTGGGTATGGGTAAAGTATTTGATAATTTTAATAGGCCGATTATTTCTTTGCGTATGTCAATTACTAATCGTTGTAATATTAATTGTTTTTATTGTCATCACGATGGTATGTTGAGCACTTCTAATGAGATGAGTGTTGATGAGATTTTTAAAATTGCAAGTGTTTCTAAGGATTTAGGTGTTGAGCGTATTAGATTTTCTGGTGGTGAACCTTTAGTTAGAAATGATATTGTGGATATTGTTAATTCTGTGAATTCTTTAGGTTTTAGAGATATATCTATCACTACTAATGGGATTTTTTTAAGTGAACTTTGTGATGATTTAATTGATGCTGGATTAAATAGGGTTAATGTTAGTTTAGATACATTAAATGCGACAACTTATCAAAAATTAACTGGTTTTGATTTTATTGATAAAGTAAAAAAAGGTATTATTGATGCAACAAATTCCGATTTAAATCCTGTTAAAATTAATATGGTTTTAATGAAAGGTATTAACGATAATGAAATTTGGGATATGTTTGATTTTTGCAGAAATAATAATTTAATTTTACAATTAATTGAAATTATGGATACAGATACTGTAGATAATTTTAATAATGATTATTATTATGATATTAGTATTATTGAAAATGATTTAAGTTTGAAAGCTGATAAAGTTGAAGTTAGGGATTTAATGCAGAATAGGAGGAAGTATTTTATTGATGGTGGGGAGATTGAGGTTGTTCATCCTTTAGATAATACTTCTTTTTGTAATAGTTGTACACGTTTGAGGGTGACTCCTGAGGGTAAAATTAAGCCTTGTTTACTTAGAAATGATAATCTTGTTGATATTGTTTCTCATATACGTAATGGTGCTTCTGATGATATTCTTAAAAATGTTTTTTTAGAGGCTATTTCTAATCGTGAGCCTTTTTATCATGATTAATTTTATTTTATTTTTTGTGTAGTTACTACACTTTCTTTGTGTTTTTCATTTTTTTAATATTATTTTTTTGGTTATTTTTTAGTTTTTTATGGGTTTATATATTTTTTAGTTAATAAGCTTATTTTTTTATTTTAATATTTAAATTTTATTTGTTTGTGTAATTTTATTTTTTTGTTTGCTTTTTTTTTAATTAATTATTTTTTGTTTTTGTTTTTTAGTTTTGGCTTATTTTTCTTCTGTTTTATTTTATATTTTGTGTACTTACTACACATTACTTTAGGTTAACCTAAAAATTCTAAAATTTTACAATAAATTTCATAAAAAAAATCAAAAAAAATTTCATCTAATCAATTTCCTTATTTTCAAAAATATTAATCAATATCTTAATACAATAAATAAAAAAAATTAAAAATTTATTTTAAAATAATTAAAATGCATTTAATAAATTATGCTTGATTTAACTAATTTTAACTTATTTTTAAAATATAAAAATGTGTATATACTACATAGTATTATATAAATATTTCCTCTTATACCTTAATACCCTCCTTTATATAATAACATAAACCAAAATAATAATCAGTACACAATTAATATTTTAGTATGATATCATGCCAAAACATATAGCTTCTGGTCTTAGATATTTAGCTACAACAAAGCTAAGAAAACAAGGATTTTCGCAGCAAGAAATAGCAAATAAACTAAATATCAATCGTTCAACCATCTCTCATTATTTAAATGGTAGGAACACATCGAAAGATTCAATAGAATTTGCTAAACTCATTGTAGAACTAAATACTGAAGATTTTTTGCTAATCATTCAAAAACTCTTTAAAGATTTGGATAAAATACGAATATACACTTCAATATTCAAAAATAAAAAATCTAAAGGAGATGTGAATGATTCATGTATTGGGTGTGGACTATGTGTAGATTTGTGTATAACCCAAGCTATTAGTTTAAATTCACTAAAAGCAGAGATAAATTCCATGTACTGTTGTGGTTGCCGTGTGTGTGAAAAGGCTTGTCCAACAGATGCAATTAAAGTATATGGGGAATAAAAAAATGATCAAAAACGTGAAAGAAATTAAAGGAAATGATTTTAACATAAAAAGATCAGCATCAGACGATAGAAAATTGTCTTATGATGATCACATATGTATTGGATGTGGAATTTGTGAAAATACATGTCCAGTAAGTGCAATAGAAGTTTCAGGAGTTAGTAACGCTTCACGTAAATACTTTAACACAGAATTCAGTGGTCATAGAAAAATATCTGAAAATATGATTGCTACACCAAACAATGTTAAAGTAACAATCGACGAAGATAAATGTGTTCTTTGTGGTATGTGCAGTGGATTATGTCCTGCAGATGCATTAGATTTAACTATCGGTGGAGTATCAATAAAAGAAATTGAATCATATCCAAGTTACACAAAATCCATAAACTTCGACGAAACAGACTGCTACTACTGTGAAAAATGTGAAGTAGCATGTCCACGTGGTGCATTAACTGTCAAAAGAGAGTTACCAGCACGTGCTGACTTAGTAGTCGGAGAAATAGATATAAACAAAGAAACATGTATCAACTGTGGTATTTGTGAAGAATTATGTCCTGGAGACGCAATAACTGTAAACAAAAAAGCAGGAGAAGAAGACATAGTGGTAGACACGGACAAATGTGTATACTGTTTAGTATGTAAACGAGCTTGTCCTGTAGATGCAATAAAAGCAGCTTGCCGCTCTTGTTCCTATGGTGAATACGAATTAGACCCAGCTAATGCAGTAACAACAGGAAATATCATTGTAGATGAAAACCTTTGTATCAACTGTGGATGGTGTGCTGGAGTATGTCCAACAGACGTACCAGAAGTTAACAAACCATTTGAAGGAACAGTACAAATTAAAGAAGATGAATGTGGAGCATGCGCTGCATGTATCGACGTTTGCCCATGTGATGCATTATACTTCCCTCCATCAAAAGAATCTGGAGATATGGTAAAAACTATCCAAATAAAAGAAGAATACTGTATAAAATGTGGAGCATGTGAAAATGCTTGTCCTAATGATGTTCTAACAGTAAAAAGAACTCAAGTTAACACAACCCCAACTAATTCTAAAGCATGGAATAAAGCAATCAATAATTTGATAAATTAAAAATATTTTTTTGGTGATTAAATGGAACTTAAGGTAGATCAAGACAAATGTTTAGGTTGTGGAATATGTGTTATTTCATGTCCAGTAAACGCAAGAATAAGTCCTGAAAACGCTGGAGGAGCAGGTTCAAAAACAACTGAAACTATCATGATGGTTGAAAATGGTTTCATCAAACTTTTCAGTACTGATAAATGTGAAGAATGTGGAACATGCCAAATGTTCTGTCCAGTAGACGCTATTTGGTTAGAATAAAAGGAGATGTAAAAAAATGTATTATGCAAACACTTATTTAGATAAACCAGTAGTATACGATTTAGAACAAAAATCAACTGAAGGATCAGTAGATGTTTTAAATTGTATGTTAAACACAGGATCTGACATATACCAAGGAGCATGTAAAAAAAGAGGTTCTACATTAAAACAAGAATACAAAAATGCTTCAGGAACCTGTTACATGGATCCACGTGATATGTTAAAATTAGGTGTAGATAATTGGGACCATGTTCTTGTAAAAACAGACTATGGTGAAGTTGTATTAAACGCAGCAAAATCCCGTGATGCACCTCACGAAGGAACCGTATTTGTTTGTAAAGGACCATGGGCTAACACAATTGTAAGTCACGAAACCTACTGTTGCTCAGACCCAACATACAAAGGAGTAAAATGTACTGTTGAAAAAACAGATCGTGAAGTATTACTCATGGCAGACCTAATGAGATGGGTTTACAAAAAATATGTTGACGAAACTGATAGTGATGTAGTAGAAAAAATGGAATCACTAGGAGAATTACCAGTTTATGATGGTCGTAAATGGGAGGAATTAGAATGAGTTACGAAGCACCTATAACAGATTACGATTATATTGTAGAAGATTGTACTTGCGCATTCTGTGGATGTAACTGTGACGATTTAGATTACCTTGTAAAAGATAATCATGTAGTAGCAGTAAGACATGCATGCAGATTAGGTGCAAGTAAAATCATGGAAGATATTGACCAAAGATTACTCGTACCTATGATACGTGGTGACGATGGTGAATTAAAAGAAGTAGACTGGGACACAGCATTAGATAAAGCAGCAGAATTAATTGCAAATTCTGTAAGACCAGTATTCTACGGATGGAGTGAAACTTCCACAGAATGTATGAAAGAAGGAGTAGAACTTGGAGAATATATTGGAGCAGTTCTAGATAACCAAGCAACAATATGTCACGGACCAAGTTTACAAGCAATGCAAAATGCAGGATACCCAATTCAAACATTAGGAGAAGTTCAAAA
>CAZJLS010000036.1:0-16288 GCA_964547125.1 uncultured Methanobacteriaceae archaeon
CATCACATTTTGGACATTTTCTAAATTCAATATCAGCATAACCTAAACGTATACTGATACCTCTTTTAGTTTCTTCACTATGAGTGTCAGTCCATACTCCAGATAAAGCCTTTGTAAGAGTTGTTTTACCATGATCTACATGACCAACTAATCCTATATTAACGTCAGATTGTACTGTCACAGCGATTACACCTACATAAATTTTTTAAATTAATAAATTGAATAATAAATATTTTTTTTAAAAAAAATATTTAAAAAATAATCTAATTATTCTTCAGCAGCTTCTTCTTCCTCTTCAGGGTTTAATATGTCAGCTATTGATTTGTTACCTGCTTTAGCAACAATAGTGTTGATTTGAACAATATCATCAGAGATTACATTACCTCTAACGGTTTTTCTTCTTTTAACACCATCGCCTATAGGTTTGTATCCTATTCCGCCAGATAATAAACTTTTTACTCTTCTAGGACCATCGATATCTTTTCTCATAGGAAAACCGTTTTTGTCACTTCCACCAGTGATTTTTAAAGAATAACCTGGTAATCCTACAATATCTCCATCGAATTCATCACCAATAGATAAATTTACAATTTGTTTAGCATCATCATCAGCTTCAATCTGATAAGTTTGAGCCTTATCTGATACAACAATTTTAAATGCCAAATTTTATTCCTCCAACTTCAATTTTTTTTAATTTTATTAATTATAATGATAAAAAAATATTTTATTCGAATAAACCGAATTTACCCCAATCTGGTTCAACTTTACGTTTAATTTCAATAGTTTCAACCAAACATTCAAGTTCATCTTCAGTGAGTTTATCTTTAAATTTACGTTCAATAACTTTATAATGTTTTTCAGGTATGTCAATGTATAAATTATCTCCTTCATCGAAGTCTTTACCTGCAATAGCATCATCTATAGCCATTGCTACTCTTTGACCTCTACTCATACTTGGTAAAGATTCACCTTTATCTTCCATACTTGCAATTTTACCAACCACTAACCCTTCTTCATTTATAAGAGCGTATCCTGGTTTAACAGTACCGTTTAAAACTTCAATACCGCAAATTGCTGGTTTGGATTGTCTGAATATGAGTTTTGGAAGTATGTTTATTTTAGCAGGTTTAATTAAAGAATTGAGTAACTGTTTTTTAACAGCTTGTCTTCTTTCTTCTAACCATTCTTCATGGTCTTCTGCTATTTTATAAATAACATCTCCTTGGAATACTTTAATATTATTGTCTTCAATATCTTTTTGGACTTTTGAAGGTATTTTTACATTAAATGCAATTATAACACCATGATCAGGATTTTCATCTTTGGAAATAGATGCTTTAATAACATCTTTTTTATTTACATCACCAATATCTGCTGATCTTATTGGTATTTCTGCATTAGTTAATACATTAACAACTGCTTCAAGTGACCCTAAGGTATCTGCTTTGATTAAAACTCCTGTATCTTCAGTATCAATTGTTATGTTTTCAAGTTCTTGAAGTAGTTCGTTTTCAACATCCTCATCATCATTAATAACACGTAGTGGTGATCCAGATACAACATCATCTAAATCGGGAGCTGCTATTTTAACACCTGCTGCTGCAACAATTTCATCGATTTTGTCAAATTTATGTTTAGAATCTCTCATTTCATTGAGAGGGCTTGGTTTAAGTATACTGCGAACCTTAGTTTTGATTACTTCGTTTTTACTCATTAAAGCTATTTCATCATTAGTTCTAAGAACACCATCATAAATAATGGTGTCAATTGTCATTCCTAAACCTGTTTCTTCTTTAATTTCTAATACTGTGCCTTTTGCAGGTTCTTCTTCATGTATTTCTAACTGTTCTGTTAGATATTGTTGAGCTAAACCTAAAAGCATAGCATTTAATTCTACAATACCTTCACCGTTTCTTGCAGATATTGGTATTATAGCTATGGTACTTGCAAAATCAGATACTCTGTCAAATCTTTCTGATTGGAATCCTTGTTTGTGTAATTCACCTACAAGTTCGTATATTTTAACATCTATTTCTTGTTTAACACTGTTAGCTTGTTGTTGGAAGCTTTCTGAGAAAGATTTGTTTGGGTGTGATTCCCAACCGAATATTCTGTCAACTTTGTTAGCTGCTACGATAAATGGTGTTTTGTACATTTTTAGAATATTTATAGCTTCTAATGTTTGAGGTTTGAAACCTTCATTGATGTCAACTATTAATATTGCTAAATCTGCTAATGCTCCTCCACGTTTTCTAAGTGATGTGAATGCTGCATGTCCTGGAGTGTCTATGAAAAATAAACCTGGGATTATATCTTTTATTGATAATTTTTTAATAAAATCCCCACATATTTCTTCTATCGTATCCATTGGTATTTCAGTAGCACCAATATGTTGAGTTATACCTCCAGCTTCTTTATCTGCTATAGTACTTCCTCTGATATAATCTAATAATGTTGTTTTACCATGATCTACATGTCCTAAAACAGATACGATTGGTGATCTTATTTTCATAGTCATTGCTTTTTTTACTCCATTATAAAGACTTTATTTTTTCATTGAACATTAGTTTATTTTTAAGATATGTTTATTCATAAATCCAGTTATTATCCACCATGTCATAATCTACGAGTTCATCTTCATTGAAAAATAAAGATATTTCTCTTTTAGCAGATTCTGGAGCATCTGATGCGTGGATTATGTTTCTTCCAGTTACTATGCTGAAATCTCCTCTGATTGTTCCGAGGTCTGCTTCTTGTGGATTGGTTGCCCCTACCATTTTTCTGATTAAGCTTATAACATCTTCTCCTTCAATAACCATTGCTAATACTGGTCCTGAAGTGATGTATTCTACTAAATCATTGAAGAATGGTTTTTCAGCATGTTCTCCATAATGTTCTTTAGCTAAATCTTCACTGATTTTCATTAATTTTAATGCTTTTATTTGGAGACCTTTTTGTTCGAATCTTGTTAAGATTTGTCCCATAAGACGTCTTCCAACTGCATCAGGTTTCATCATTACAAAGCTTTTTTCATTCATTGTTTAACCCACTTAACTTTTCTTGGAACTCTTCCAAGTTTAATCATATTTTTTTCACATTTGCTACTGCAAAAGAAATAAATGGAACCATCTTTTTTAACATACATTTTACCGGTACCAGTTTCTATTTCTTCTCCACAAAATGAACAAGTTCTCACGTTCTACACCTTCATAAATTTTATGTTTATAAGATATTAAGTTTTAAGGACTTCTAATTTCCTTTGCTTCCCTAATTGTATCAAGTAACATTAAAATATCGCCTTTGCGTACAGGACCCATGATATTTCTAGTTAGAATTCTTCCTTTATCTCTTCCATCAAGAATTCTGCATTTTACTTGCATAATTTCTCCAGTCATTCCAGTTCTGTTTAATACTTCTAGAACTTCTGCTGGAACTCCATCTTCACTCATTATTTTATCTCCTGTTTATTATTTTTTTATTTAAAAAACAGATTATAATAGTTAAGTATTATAATTATTCTTTGAGTTCAGTTACTTTTTCAACAATTTCAGTTACTAAATCTTCTGCTTCACCTGCATCGATGATTGCTGCAGAAGCGGTACCAACAGATAAACCTGCTGCTCCACCGACTTGTTCTTTAGTTGGTAAGTATGCGTAAGGAATTTCTTTTTCATCGGAGAGAACTGGTAAGTGTGCGACGATTTCAACTGGGTCAACATCTTCAGCGATAACGACTAATTTTGCGTCTCCTCTTTCGATAAATTTAGTTACTTCGTTAGTTCCTTTAGCTACTTTTCCAGTATTTTTAGCTGTTTCTAATGCGTTTACTGTTTTTTCAACAATTTCTTCTGGTGTGTCAAATTTTACATAAATATTTGCCATATTAATTTACCTCCTTTTTCATCGGGCATTTTTTTGTATTTTTTTAATTTATTTTTGTTTTTTTAAAAAATTGCGCCATCCATCGGCAAATTATTATAACTTTATCCACAGTAAATTTATTGAGAAAAATAAGATATTTCCTGTGTGGTTATAATAATCAAAACTATTTGTGTTATTTTTTTATGTTTTTAAAATTTTTTTATTAAATTTTAAGAGTTATAACACAATTAATTTTTTATTTTTAGTTTTAATCTATAACTCATGAATCATATCCATATCACTAAATAATATAATCTCTGAAAGTTTATTGTAAAAATATTCTTAGTTTTTATTGTATTTCTTGATTATATGTATTTTCAATGAATATTATTAGTAAAAAAAGAATTATCTAATAATATGTTTAGTTATTTATCTATTTATTTAGGATTTATGAAATAAATTCTAGAGAACTAGACATATTTAAATATATTAGTTATTATTTATAAACTTAACCCTTAAATTTTTGAAAAAAATTATTTTAAAATTAGATGTATGTATTTTTTTGAGTTAAGTGTTGAATTGAAAAAAAGAGTTTTTAATATTTTTTTTATAGTAGAAAATTATAGGGATGAAAATCCCCATAATTTTTTTTAAGAAAAACTAGTATAACTTTGTATACTTAGATTGTTTTAGCTGCTAATTTAACATCTTCAGCTTTAACAGTTTTTCTTCCAGCGTGGCGAGCATATCCAACTGCTTTTTGTGCAATTTCTTCACCACATTCTTCGATTGCTGCTGCTAATGCTTCTTTAGCTTCATCAGAAATTCTTTCAGCACCAGCGTTTTTTAATACTCTTCCAAAAGGAGCTATTGGTAATTCACTCATTTATATTCACCTCGATTTTTTAATAAAAATTAATATTTTTATGTATTTAATAAGTAGATAAACATTATATATAAATGTATCGATTAAAACTTTGTTTAATTAAGAAATCATAAAAGAATAATCGACCAAAATTATATACTAAAAATATGACCCTAAAATTAAAACAAAATACAATATAATATAAAATATTATAAAAAAATAAAAAATATAAACAAACTATTGAAAATAAAATGAATAAAAAGTGTTGAAAACAAATAATTTTAATAAAAATAAGTTAAAAATTACAATAAATTGTTTAAAATAAATATTTGAATATTTAAATGATAAATTATATGTAAAAAAAGTAAATATGATTTAAACTATATATATTCTGAAATTAGGATAAAATAAAAAATAAAATGAGAAATAAAAGAATTTAATCTAATTCTACTTTCTCGCTTTCTTCATCAACAATTGTTGCTTTGACTTCTTCAGCAGCAATGTTAACTAAAACATAATCTCCAATACTCTTAACATCTTCATAATCTACAGTAACATCGTCACTAGACATTAAATTCTTTTTTGATGAAATGATTAACTTATTAATTTTACCTGTTTCTGGTTCAAATTCAACATCTCTTATTTTACCAATTTCATTAGCTTTAATATCTAAAGCTAACATTCCTAGTAATTTTTTTAATTTCATAACTGTTAGTCTCCATTAAAATCTTTTTTTTAATTAATAAATACAACAAACTATTATATATATTTTTTTAAAAATTAATTTATTTGTTCGTTAGTAGGTTTTTAATTTCATTTAAATCTGCACCTACTTCTGCAGGTTTGGTACATGCTTCTATTGCGGTGTTTGGATCTTTAAGTAAGTGTCCTGTTACTACACATACTACTTTTTCACCTTTATCTATTATTCCTTCTGAAACTAATTTTTTAACACCTGCTATACTTGCTGCACTTGCTGGTTCAACACCTACTCCTTCTTTTCTTGCTAGTTCTTTTTGTGCTGCGAGTATTTCATCGTCGGTTACTGTTTCTGCATATCCGTCACTATCATATATTGCTCTTAGTGCTTTGATACTGCTTACTGGTGCGCCTATTCTTATTGCTGTTGCGATTGTTTCTGGATTTTCTACTGGTTTAAGATCCATTGTTTTTTTGTTGAAGGCATTTACTATTGGGCATGCTCCTTCTGCTTGTATTCCTGTCATCATTGGTACATCTTTTATGAATCCTGCTTGGTGGAATTCTTGTATTCCTTTCCATATTGCAGATATATTTCCTGCATTTCCTACAGGTAGTACTATTCTATCTGGTGATTGCCATCCTAGGCTGTGGGTTATTTCCATACCTATTGTTTTTTGTCCTTCTAATCTGTATGGGTTGATACTGTTTAGTAAGTATAAGTATCTTTCTTCTGCTAGTTGAGTCATTGCTTCTAGAGCTTGGTCAAAGTTTCCATCTATACTTACAACTTCTGCTCCATGGAACATTGCTTGTGCTAGTTTTCCTAGTGCTACTTTTCCGGAAGGTAAGAATACTATGCATCTTTTTCCTCCTCTTGCTGCGTATGCTGCTAGTGATGCTGAGGTGTTTCCTGTACTTGCACATCCTACTGTATCTACTTTTAGTTCCATTGCTTTTGTCATTCCAACTGTCATACCACGATCTTTGAAACTTCCTGTTGGGTTGGATCCTTCTACTTTAACGTATAAGTCTATTCCTAGTTCTTCTCCTAATTTGTTACAGTGGATGAATGGTGTTCCTCCTTCATCTAGAGATACTTTATTTTCTGCATTTACTGGTAAAAATTCTTTATATTTCCATAATGTATCTTTTCTTCCTTCAAATGTTTCTTTTGTTGCATTTACTTCGCCAGTAACAACTTCTAGTACTGAGCCACATTTTTTACATGTATATATTATTTCGTTATCGTCGTATTCTTCTCCACAGGATACACATCTTATCATAAATTGATCACTTGTAAATTTTTTTTGTTTTTATAAAATATTTTAACTATGTAATAGTTTTGTTTAATATTATATTTATATTGAGTTTAATATGAATGAAGCTAATTGTTGTGTTATATTTGCTTCAATAAATGCCGCAATTAGTAATAGGATTATTGATATTATTAATATTATCATTGCTTGTTTTAATGTTTTTGAATTCTTTCTCCAGGACATTTTTATTGTTTCTTTTGTGCTTATTTTATCTAGATTATATATTGGGTCGAAGATTTCTGTGTATTGATAATCTGGAGATATTAGGTTTTTTAGGAAATTTATTAAGAATTTTAGTGTTATTAGTCCTGCTGAGCTTGCTAGTATTAATGATGGTATTTCAAATATTCCATGAGGGATTATTAATAGTATGAATACTAGGGTTTGTCCGTTGGTGGAGTATAATGCTGCGAAGTATCCTATTAGTAGTGCGTTTGTTATTATTGCGATTATTCCGAATATTCCCAGTAAGAATGATCCTAAGAATATGATTAGTGTTGCTTGGAGGTTGTTTATGTATAGTGAGTTTGTTGTTAGTTGTACTTGTCCTGTTTGTATTCTTTCTTGGAATGTGTTTACTACTGGTGTTATGTATGCTTGTATGTAGTCTATGAAAAATAATCCCAGTAAAAATGATATTATGAATATTGCTGATATTGTTATGATTATTAATTTGTTTTCAGCAAATGCTTTTTTAATTTCTTTATTTATTTTTTTTATTTTTTCGTTTGACATATTAACTTTATTTTATTTTAATATTTTTTCTGCAATTTTTTTGCTTTCTTCTTGTTTAGAGTGGATTTTTTCTATCATTTCTTTCATTAGTTGGCTTGTTTTTTGTTTACATTCTCCGCATAGTAGTGTTCCATTTTGGCATTCATCGTGTATTTTTTTTAGTTCATTGTCTGAGTCTAGTAGGTGGTATACTAGCATTTCATATATTACGCATTTGTCTGGTTGTCCGCCTAGTTCTTTTTGTTCTTTTAGGCTTTCTCTTCCTCCAGTTTTTGCTGTTTTTACTTTTTTTTCTGCTTGTTCTGGTGTGTCGTTTAAGTAGATTGCTGTGTTGGGTTTGCTGCTTGACATTTTACCACCTGTTAGTCCTGTTAGGAATCTGTGGTATGTGCTTATTGGTGTTTTGAATCCGTATTCTTGTTTCATTTTGTTTGCTATGTCTCTTGTTAATCTTAGGTGTGGGTCTTGGTCTATTCCTACTGGAACTATTACTTTTTTTGGCCCTCCGTTTTCTGGTATTTGTGGGAATAGTATGTCTCCTACTTGTGTTAGTGGTGCGGTTACGTGGGCTAGGTTTGTTGATGGTGTGAATCCATATATTGCTTTCATTTCGTTGAAGTTTGTTTTGTTGCTTATTTTGAATGTTAGTTTGTTTAGTAGTGTGTTTTGGCTTGTTAGGTATATGTTTATGTTTTCGTCTGTTATGTCTAGTCCTAGTGCGTTATAGTTTGTTAGGTATTCGTTTATTGCTATTTCTTTTGCTTTTTCTAGGCTTATTCCTCTTGCGGCGTAGGCTTCCATGTCTGCTATTGGTAGTGATAGTGTTGCTCCTTGTTGGTGGTACCATTTTAGTTGGTCTACTACCATTTTGTGTCCTATGTGCATTTGGCCACTTGGCATCATTCCGGTTACTACTGCGAATGGTTCTTTTTTTTCTAGTGTTTCGGTTATTTTGTCGAAGTCTCGGTGTCCGAAGATTACTCCCCTTCTCATTAGTCGTGAGGGGTTTTTTATTTTGTTTATTTCTTCTTGGAATGGTTTTATTCCAAATTGGTTTACTAGTTTATCGTAGTCTACTTGTGATGATGACCATGGGTCTATTAACATTTGTTTTTTTCCTCTGCTTTTTGAATTTTATGATAAAATAAGTTTTATTACATATATTTGTTTGTTTTATTTTTGTATTATATATTTCCTATTTATTTAAATGGAAAATATCCTAAATTAAAATATAGTTTATTGTATTTTTTTATATTTTAATTAATTGTTTTTTTAAGTAAATCTATGTTGAAATATATTTGAAAAAATGTATGTGAAAAATTTAAAAAAAAATAATTAGAAAAAAAATAAAAAAAACTATTCTTCAATTTTAATAAAAATATTATTTGCAATATCTTCAGATAAACTCATATGAGTATTGTTAACTATAACATTAATATCTTCATTTGCCTCATCATTGGAATCATAAGATATTTTAGTTCCAATAGCAATTCCTTTACTTAAAATCTTTGCAAGTATTTCTTCATCACCTCTGATAAAGGATACAATTCCAAATTCTTCAGAATTTAAATCAGTTACAGATTTTAAATTATCATTTCTAACACGGATACTTTCAATATCATTGTGATCATTTATACATTCTTCACAATTATGAAAGTCAAATCTGCATGGAGGTATTAAATGATTATCAGGACAGATATCTGGATGTTCTAACATGTGGCATAATGCTCTTTCTGCTTCATCAGATAAAGAATGTTCCATTTCACATGCTTGTTCATGTATATTTTCATCTTTAATTTTTAATACATCTTTTAGGAATCTTTCCAATATTCTGTGTTTTCTTGTTACTTTTTCTGCTTCTTTAAATCCTTTATCTGTTAATATAGCTCCTTTATATGGAACATATTTTATATATTCCAATTCATCTAACTTTTTAAGCATTTGAGTTACACTACCTGGAGCAATACCTAAGTTTTTAGAAATCGTTGTTGTTGAAACATGATTTCTGTTCATTCCTTCTTTATATAACACTTCTAGATATTCTTGGATATTTTCACTTATTTCCCTAGGCATTTTTTTGACCTCTAATGAAAAAAATTAAAATAATAATTTAAATTATTTTGTTTACTGTTTTAAATTTTATGTAAAAAGAAATATATAAGTTTTTGGTAAACCTAAAAAAAATAATTATTCAAGTTAAAAAATTGAAAAAAAAAGATAAAAAAAATAGAAAAAATATTAGAAGCTAATATAACTTCCAATATAAGCAACAGTAAAACTGTTAGTGTTCCAATTAACAATCTTACCGAAACTGTTACGTCTACTTGTTGCATCAGCCGCGTACCAAACACCATCAACAAGCACTTGAGCCCAAACGTGTCCAGTAACTAAACCACTAGAGAATGTACAACCTTTACCATGCACATATCTAGCAGCTATTCCCGCAGCACGACATAACGCAATAACTAAGTGTGCTTCATCAACACAATTACCTTTACCTGCTGCAAGTGTACCAGCAGCACCGTAACGAGTATTAGCATAATAACTATAAGCAATATCATCACGAACAAAGTTGAAAATTGCAGTAGCCTTAGCAAGAGTTGTGGTTAAACCTGCAGTTAACTTCTTAGCCAAAGCAACAATATTAGAATCACTAACTTCACAATTAGTAGTTTCAACTAAATACTGAGCAGTACTTTCACCTAAATACTTCTCATTCAAACCACTACCAACACTACTACCAGATGAACTAATAATAATACTAGTATTAACCGGAATAGAAGATGGTAAATTACCATTATTTCCATAAGAAGCTAATGCATAAGCCATTAAATAAATATAATTATCATAAGAAATCTTACCTAAACCATTACTTGAATCAAAGTTAGGAAGATAACCATTAGCCACAGCAAACTCCATAATTCTACCAGCCAAAGAAACATACTGACTTTTAGTTAAAGTACCAGTAAGAGTATCTCCTGATGGGTTAGGAGCTGCAGAAAGATTTAAAATCTTAATATTGCCCAAATTACCAGAATTAATGTTAACAAGTGCAGTAGCCATAATATAAGCAAACTGAGATTCAGAATATTGAACATTATTCAAAGTAGTATAACTTGGTAATTTACCATTAGTTGCAATGTAAGCTTGAACTCTTTGAGCCGCAGCAATAATTTCACTTAAACTAACATAAACATCAGTTGAAGTACTTGATCCCGCACTTTTAGCTGCAGAAGAATCGAATACAACAGTATTAGGTAAACGATTATTATTAATAACAAATACAAGAATCTTGGAAAATGCATATGTATATGTATCAAAGCTTATCTGACCAATACCATTAGAAGACTGTTTGTCATAGTTAGGCATAACATTATATTGACTTACAAATTCCAATACTCGATAAATTAAAGATATGTATTGTTCAGTTGATAAAGTACCTTTAACAGTACCAGTTGAATTAGTTGGCGAATCAACATCAACAAAATCAACATCATTAGTATAACCAGAGTAAATATTAGAAATTGCATTAGCCATTAAAAATGAAACCTGTGCAAGAGTATACTCAACATCACCATAAGTGACACTAGAAGGTAAAATACCACTACTAGCAACTTCATTATAAATAACAGTAGCCATTTGTTTAATAGCACTTATAGATAAAGTTCCAACAATATCCTCAGAACCATTAGATGAACTAGAATTAGATACTTTAATACTAGATCCAACTTTAGTTAAATAATAAGAGGAACCAGATAATTTATCTTTACCTGTAACACCACAGTAATCAGAATCACAATGGGAACAAGTTATTTCCCCTTCAGGAACTCCTTTAGGATTAAATGTAAATGTTCCATAAATACCACATTTAGGACAGTAATTTACAAATGTAGTATTATACCATGTGTAACTATAATCACTTGAAACACTAGGTTTAGCTATAACATTAATGTAATAATTACCATTAGACAAATCAGTAACAAATACTGAATTTGGAAGATAACCATTAGTATAATAATATGACATTATTTTAGTAAATGTATAAACTAATGAATTAAAGGAAATTGTTCCATTACCATAAGCAAGATATGTGTTTAATGCATGAATACTATTAATATAATTACTAATAGTGTTTGCAAAGCTGAGATATGTAGTTTTACTTATATCTTGAAGTAATGGATTACCATAAGATCCTTTACTACTTACATCTACAACAGTAATATCATCCATTATTCCAGAATTAATATTTGCAACTGCCTTAGTTAATAAGTATAAGAATTGAGCAGAAGAATATGTTTTACCATCAATAGCTACTCCACCAGGTATTTCACCTTTATAATCTCCTTCAATTAATATTTTTAAATTGTAAGCTAAACTTGCAATATCACTAATTGATAAAGTATCATTTGTAACTGGATTTACTGGAGTAGTATTATTGGTTTTACCAGAATTGAAATCAACATATTTTGTTAATCCAAAACGGAATATTGCCACATTATTTGCTCCTCCAGCATATGCTGCTTGAACATCTTGAGTTAATTCAGAAGTGGATAAGTTAACAAGATTATTATCAGATTCATAAGCTTGAAGTCCAGTCCAAACAAGTGCTCCATTACTGTTTTGAACATAATATTTTGTTGTTGAAGTTATCCAACTAGTTCCAGCATTATAATTTCCTTTATAAATCATAGGAACTAAAATTTCTAAATATTTTGTTAAATCAGATAGATTTTGTCCATATGCACTAATTGCACTAGATGGTTCTGGCATTAAACTACCTGAAACTATTAGATTTGGATTAACTGACTTAACAGCACCAATAATTTGTGATACAAATAATGTTACTGCATCTGTAGCCCCATTAGTTTTATAAGCAGTTCCTGGATAACGTAAATAATCTAAATGGATACCTGCTACACCAGAGATACTTGCGAAACTAATTGCATCTTGAATATCAGAAGATAATAATGTTAAATTAATTGCTCCAGTACTAGTTATAGGGTTTTGGAAACCACCATGATATAATACTTGCATCCAAATATGGACTTTAAGACCATAAGCATTAGCACTTGCAATCCAATTTGCAACATTAGTTTTTCCATGAGTGTTAATTGCTGCGAAATTTAATAATATATGTTTAATTCCAGAATTAACAAGATCATTGAAATTAACATTGTACATATCTTTACCTTGAACCCAAATAGCATTACCAGATATGTCTGTTAATTTATTATATATTACAAATGTATTCTGCCCACTACTTGCAGAATAACTTGAATCCCCACTAAATGAGTATTTCATATTATACTCATTAGCACCTAGGTTTAAAGATAATGATGCGATTCCATTACTATTAGTTGTAACTTTATAAATTTTAGTGTTGGAATCTTTAGATAATGTGAACTCAACAACTTTTCCAGATAAAGGGTTACCTGAAGAGTCTGTTAAGACAACATAATAAAATCCTCCTTTAGGAATTGCATAATTATATCCAGTTATTATAGTGCCTTTTAAATTAAGTTCTTCTTTTGAAAAGACTGTAATATTATTAACAGTAGCAGATGATGGAGCGTAATAATAATCTCCCATAGTCAAACCATCATAATCTGCTTTAGCAGAATAATATTTCGGTGCTAAATTAATCTGAAGACTTGCTAAACCTTTGTAGTCAGTTACACTCCAATAAACTTTGTTAAGACCGTTTGATAATCTTGTTAAATTTATTTGGATGTGTTGTCCTGCAATTGGTTTACCATTAGTATCAGTTAATAATACCGTGTAATTTCCTGCATCCCCATAAACTTGGGTTAAATCATAACCTGTTAATACAGTTTCAATTGTGTTAGAATCTGCACTACTAACAGTAGCACTAAGCATTGAAATAGATTTAATATTTAAATCATTAGCACTATCATTTATTGAATGGGAATCATCACTACTACTAGATGTGTCAATACTGTCATCTGTAATAGTAATGTTATTACTATTTAAAATTCCATTGTTTGAACTTACATTATCAACTGTACTAATATCACTAGCACAAACTCCACTTATTGATATGAAAAATACCAATATTATGGATATTAATAATGTTTTCCTCCCAATTGAAATTGTTTCACCTCACAAATCATTACCAAAAAATTTTTTTCTGAATGTAATGTTTCTTATTATAATAATTATTATAATAAAAAAAAATACGCTTATAAAAAAAAGTGTGTTATGAAATTTAATTTATTTGAAAATAAATTTTTTTATAAGTGAAAAAAAAATTTTTATGGTGGTAATTATTTTTTAATATAAAAACAATCTGAATTTGAATTTTTAATAGTTAGCATTCAAAATAGATTATCTAATGTTTATAATTATTATACCATATAAAGCTTTCTAGTAATTTTATTATTGAAAAAAGGATTTATACTGTTTATAAACACTAAAAAAAGTAGAAATATTATTAAAATACTAATAAAAACTAGTACATTATTGAAAAAATGTTTAATTGTCCTAACATATATTATTAAAGTTTAAATATAATCTCAGTTAATAAAATAAAAAATTAAATAATAATGCTTTAAATTATGATATTATAAAAATAATCCATTAATTTAAGTAAAATATAAACATTCTAACCCCAAATAAGATAAAAATAAGAAAATATAAGTTTTAAGCTTAAAAAACCATAAATAATTAAGTTTTAAAACATGAATAAAAAATAATATTACTTTCATAAAACTTATAAATACCAATAGTAAGAATAAAAGTAAAAAATAAAGCAAAAAATATTAAAATAATAAAATAAAGGCAAAATACAATATAAAATTAATAAAATAAATAATAAAAAACATTAAAACAATAAAAATAACGAATAAAATAAGAAATTTTTAAAAATAAAGAAAAAATAGGAATAATAAAAAAACTAAAAAAAAGTAAAAATAATGTAAAAAAAATAAGATTTACATCATTGGAGGCATTCCACCCATACCACCCATACCGCCTTGAGGAGGTACTGGAGGTAAATCACCAGGATCATCAATTCCTTCTTTAGGGTCCGCCTTATTTAATGCACCTTCAGCTGCTAATAAATCATCAATACGAAGTATCATTTCACAAGCTTCAGTAGCAGATTGTATTGCTTGTTTTTTAACTTTTTGAGGTTCAATTACACCTTCTTTTTCCATATCAACTATTTCTCCAGTGTAAACATTAACTCCCATTTTACTACTGGTCTCATGTGCTTTTCTTAATTCAGTTAATATGTCAACAACATCTAATCCTGCATTTTCAGCTAAAGTTCTTGGAATAATTTCTAAAGCTTCAGCAAATGCAACAATAGCTAATTGTTCTCTTCCAGATACTGAATCTGCGAAAGTTTTTAGTTGTTTTGCTATTTCAATTTCAGGTGAACCTCCACCAATAACAACTTTTCCATCTTCAATTGTTGCAGATACTACACCAAGTGCATCTTCTAATGCTCTTTCAACTTCAGATGAAACATGTCTTGTGCTTCCTCTAATTAAGATACTGCATGCTTTAGGATTAGTGCATCCTTGTATGAATGTGAATTTTTGATCAAATATTTTCTTTTCAAAAATGTGACCTGCAGTTCCAAGTTTATCTTCAGTTAAATCATCAAGTTTTGTAACGAGTTTTGCACCAGTTGCTCTTTCAATACGTTCAATATCTGATTTTTTAACACGTTTTAATGCATATACTCCGTTTTTTGCAAGGTATTGCATAGCAACATCATCTATTCCTTTTTGGCAGAATAATACATTTGCTCCAGTATCTAATATTTTTTGAACCATATCTTTTAGTTCTTGTTCTTCTTGATTTAAGAATAATTGTAAATCTGCTGGGCTTTCTAATTTTGCTTTTGCATTTGCATTAGTTTCTTTGTGTTCTATTGGATATTTCATTAATGCTATTTTTGCATCTTTTATTTCTTCTGGGAATGATGCTGATTGTCTTCCTTTATCAATTACTATTCCATCAACTATTTCAGATTCTGAGATAGATCCACCATTCACTCTTTCTATATTAATGTCTTTTTTGTTTATTTTATTATTATCTTCCACTCTTAGTGCTGCTTCAACTATTAGTTTTGCTAATTTCTCTTTTGATGTTTCTGGACCTTTTCCAGTTATTGCAGTTTCTGCTACTTTTTCGAGTGTTTTTTGATCTTTTGCATCAATTGATATGTCATATAATATTTCCAATGCTTTTTCTACTGCAATTCTGTATCCTTTTAATACAACACTTGGGTGGAATCCTTTTTCAAATAATTCTTCTGCTTTTTTAAGGAGTTCTCCTGCTAGTACTACTACAGATGTTGTTCCGTCTCCAACAGCATTATCTTGTTTTTTTGCTATTTCCACTAGCATTTTTGCTCCAGGGTGTGCGATGTCCATTTCTCCAAGGATTGTTGCTCCGTCATTACTTACTACAACATCACCCATACTGTCTACTAACATTTTGTCCATTCCTCTTGGACCTAATGTTGTTCTTACAGTATTTGCTAATATTTTACCCGCCATTATATTCATTTGGGTCGCTCTACTTCCTTGATATCTCTCAGTACCTTCTCTTAATATGAATACTGGTTGATTTTGTGGGTTTGCCATCTTTTAAATCACCTAAATAATAATTTCTTTTTTTGTTAAATTTTTTTAATAAATCAATTATAATAAAATAGTTTATTAATTTATAGATTTAATTTTCATACTATAAAAGTATTATAAAAAATTTTTCAATGCCGTCAATTTAATTTTTTTGTTTTAAATTTTTATGTTTTTTTCTGATTTTTAGATATTAT
>CAZJLS010000037.1:0-16248 GCA_964547125.1 uncultured Methanobacteriaceae archaeon
GGGTGATTATGGATGTTGTTAATGCTGAACAAGCAGCTATTGCAGAAGATGCTGGAGCTGTAGCAGTAATGGCTCTTGAAAAAGTACCTGCAGATATTCGTAAAGCTGGAGGAGTTGCAAGAATGGCAGATCCAACAATAGTTGAAGAAGTAGTTGATGCAGTAAGTATACCTGTTATGGCAAAAGCAAGAATAGGACACTTCGCAGAAGCACAAATACTAGAAACATTAGGCGTTGATATGATTGATGAAAGTGAAGTTTTAACTCCAGCAGATGAAGAATATCATATTAACAAAAAAGAATTCACAATACCATTTGTTTGCGGTGCAAGAAACTTAGGTGAAGCTTTAAGAAGAATTGATGAAGGAGCTGCAATGATAAGAACTAAAGGTGAACCAGGAACAGGAAATGTTGTTGAAGCTGTAAGACACATGAGAATGGTTACAGGAGAAATACGTGACATTCAAAACAAAAATGAAGAAGAATTAAGAGAATATGCACGTATTATCGAAGCACCATTAGACTTACTTAAAGAAACTGCAGAATTAGGACACCTACCAGTAGTTAACTTTGCAGCTGGAGGAATAGCAACACCAGCAGACGCATCCCTTATGATGCAATTAGGTTCTGATGGAATCTTCGTAGGTTCTGGAATATTCAAATCAGGAAATCCAGAAAAATTCGCAAAAGCAATAGTTGAAGCAACAGCAAACTATGACAAACCTGAAAAATTAGCAGAAGTATCAAAAGATTTAGGAGAAGCAATGAAAGGATTAGACATTCCAAGCATGCCTGAATCTGAAAGAATGCAAGACCGTGGAATATAAACATAATATTTATATTCTCCCATTACTTTTTTTTATAAACCTTATTTTCTATATTAAGGATAATCTTTTATGAGCCACGAGCACGATTACTCAAAACAAGCAACAAAAAACTTAAGTTTCGCACTTATACTAAATCTAATATTTAATATTATTGTAATACTCGGAGGAATATTCACCAATAGTGTAGCAATACTAACAGATGCAATACACGATTTAGGAGATACTCTTGCAATAATTATTGCATGGATAATGCAAAAAATCTCACAAAAGAAAGGTAATGAAAAATTTACCTATGGATATAAAAGATTTAGTGTACTCGGGGCAGTAATAACCTCAACAATAGTAATATGTGCATGTACTATAGTTTTATATGAAGCAATAGAAAGAATATTCTCCCCAGAATTATCTTCCCCAGAAGGAATGATAATAGTAGCAATACTTGGAATAATATTCAAAGGACTATCAGTATACACATTATACCATGGTAAAACATTCAATGAAAGAAGCATACTAGTACACCTAACTGGAGATGTTGTAGAATGGATATTAGTTCTAATATTAAGTTTAGTACTCTTTCTAAATAATTACCCACTACTTGATCCAATAGCAAGTATATTAATAAGTATATGGATAATATATAATCTAGGAAAAAACCTTTATAAAAGCTTAAAAGTCATATTACAAGGAGCTCCAGATGATTTCAACATCCAAGAATTTAAAAAAGAAATACAAAGAATTGATGGGGTAAAAGGAATAAGTGACCTACACGTATGGTCAATGGATGGAATAAGTCACATACTTACAATAAAAATCATGGTATCAAGAGAAACAGACCTCCTCACATTAAGTCATATAAAATACCATATAAATGAAATAGCAATAAAATATGAAATCTACGACTCAACAGTAGAATTCTTACATTAATGAGGGACTTTTCCATGATTGGTGAAAAACATAATATTGGATATAGAATAAAAGAAAAAAGAAAAACACAAAATATGAGTCTTAAAGAACTATCAAAAGCCACAGAAATACCAATAAATGTTTTAAAATCAATAGAAAATGAAGAAATAACACCCTCACTAAATCCATTATCAAGAATATCACGAGCATTAGGCGCAAGAATAGGAACATTCTTAGACAACGAGCCACGTGAAGACCCAATTATCATAAAAAATAATACAGAAACACAAGAAGACTACTTCACAAATGAAAGATATGCAAACAATACAAATATGGAATATTTTCCCCTTGCAATAGGAAAAATAGATAGGCATATGGAACCATTAATAGTTAACATAAATCAAACACACGAAATAATAGAATACTCACACGAAGGAGAAGAATTTATATATATAATAGAAGGAGCAGTAAAACTTCAATATGGAAAAAATGAATATATACTAAACAAAGGAAACACTGCATACTATGATAGCATAGTACCACATAAAATAAAATCAATAAAAAATAATAATGCAAAAGTCTTAGCAATATTATACACTCCAATAGACTAGTGATAACAATGTTTGAAATAATAGTAGAAGCAAAATTTGGGGACCTAGATGGTTTAAAACATATAAACAATAACAAAATAAATGAATGGTTTGAACTAGGACAAAATCATATATTCAAAATATTCAATCCAGAATTAAATCTAGATGACAATAAATGGAAATTAAGATTAATAAATAACCAATCACAATTCATAAACCAAACATATTATAATAAACCCATAAAAATAAAAACATACATAAACGAAATTGGGGAAAACTACTTCACAACACTAGATGAAGCATGGCAAGAAGACATATTAACAGCCACAGGAAAATCAACATTTCAACACTATGATTGGATAAAAGAAAAACCAATACCAATACCTGAAAATATTAAAGAAAAATTAGAAAAACACAAAAAGGAATAAAATATAATGTTTGAAACAAAAATAACACCACAATTTGCAGATGTAGGGCCAATGAGATATATAAAAAACAATGTGATTGGAAATTGGTTTGAAATAGGAAGAAACGATATATTCAGATTCTTCACACCAGATTTAGATTTAAGATATGGAAAATGGAAATTAATAATGCTTAAAACAGAAAACACATTCATAAATAATATAAAATATGGCGAAGACGTATTAATAAAAACATTTATAACACATATAGGAAACACATCATTTACAATAAGTCACGAAGCATGGCAAGACAATCAACTAAAAGCAAAAGGAAATGCAATAATAGTTCACTTTGACTTCATTGAACAAACAAAAAAACCAATACCTAAAGATATTAAAGAAAAATTAAAAAAACATTACAAGGAGAGTTCATAACATTTCACAATTATTCACTGAAAAAAGTCTTGGAGACTTCTTTGAAGAAATAGTAGAAAAACACCCAAACCAAGATTTTCTAATATATTCTGATAGAGGATTAAGATTCACATATGAAGAATTTAACAATCGTGTGGACACATTAGCAAAAGGATTATTAGATATTGGGATAAAAAAAGGAGATAATGTTGGAGTATGGGCTAAAAATGTACCTGAGTGGTTAACATTTATGTTTGCATGTGCTAAAATAGGAGCGCCACTTGTAACAATAAACACAGCATATCAAAAAACAGAACTTGAATATGTATTAAAACAGTCAGATATGAAAGCAATAGCTTTAACAGATGGATTTCGTGATAATTCATATATAAATATATTATATGATTTAGTGCCTGAATTAAAAACACAAGCAAGAGGTAATTTACATAGTAAAAAATTCCCAAAATTAAAAGACATAATATATATTGGTCAAAGAAAACATAGGGGAATGTATAATACAAATGAATTGTTTTTATTAGGAGAAAACTTTTCTGATGAAAAATTAAAAGAGGCAAAAGCAAAAGTAAATCAAAATGATGTTATTACATTATTATATACTAGTGGAACAGAAGGATTTCCAAAAGGAGTAATGTTAACAAGTAGAAACATTGTTAATGATGGTTATTATATTGGAGAAAATTTAAATTACACAGAAAAGGATAAACTTTGTTTAGTTGTTCCATTATTTCATTGTTTTGGAACAGTACTTGGAGTTATGGCAATTATAACTCATGGTGCAACAATTGTAATGCTTGAAGAATTTGATCCATTACTCACATTAACTTCAATACAAAAAGAAAAATGTACAAGTTTGTATGGTGTTCCAACAATGTTTATCGCAGAGTTAAATCATCCAATGTTTGATATGTTTGATTTAAGTAGTTTAAGAACTGGAATAATGGCAGGATCAACATGTCCAAAGGAAACTATGCGGGAAGTTATTGATAAAATGAATATGAAAGAAATTACTAGTGTTTATGGTTTAACTGAGGCAGCACCAGGTTTCACACAAACTAATGCAAACGATACTTTTGAGAAAAAAGTTAATACTGTAGGTAAAAAGTTCCCAAATGTTGAAGTGAAAATTATTAATCCAAAAACAGGTGAGGCTGTTGGAATTAATACTCCTGGGGAAATTATGTGTCGTGGATTTAATGTTATGAAAGGTTATTATAATATGCCAGATAAAACTAGTGAAGCAATAGAAGAAGATGGATGGTTACATACTGGAGATTTAGCAACAGTTGATGATGAGGGTTATTATTCTATTGTTGGTCGTATTAAGGATGTTATAATACGTGGTGGGGAAAATATATATCCTCGTGAGGTTGAAGAGTATCTTTTCACACATCCTTGTGTTAAGGATGTTCAAGTTGCAGGGATTCCTGATGAAAAATATGGTGAAATTGTCGGTGCATTTATTATAAAACATGATAATTTTGAAGATATTAATGAAGAGGATATACGTGATTATTGTATTGGTAATATTGCTCGTTTTAAAGTTCCAAAATATGTTTTTTTCATTGATGAATTTCCTTTGACTACTAGTGGTAAAATTCAAAAATATAAATTTGGTGAAATTGGACTTAATCTTATTAATGAGAGAAAAAATTCTTCTAATTTCTAATTTTTTCTATTGGATTTTTGTGTAATTTTTGTTTTATCTTATTGTTAAGTAGGTTTTTAATAAAAAGGTTTATATATTATGGCGTACGATTATTAAATAATGGAGGTGAAAAATATGAGTGAATTACCAATCGCACCTGTAGGTCGTATCTTAAAAAACGCTGGCGCACAAAGAATTTCCGATGATGCTAAAGTTGCATTAGCTGAAGCATTAGAAGAACAAGGTGAAGAAATCGCAACCAAAGCTGTAAACTTAGCACGTCACACAGGTAGAAAAACTGTTAAAGCTGAAGATATCAAATTAGCTATCAAATAAGCAGCTTTAAAATCTTTTTAAATTTATTTGATCATTTATTTGATCAAAAACACTTTTTTTATTATTTTTTATACTCTTGTATTGATTTTCTATTTTTTTTGAAGTTATTTTTTTGAGTTTTTTCCGTTAAGTTTATATATTATTTTTTTCTAATATTATATTGTCGGAAGTCGGAAGCCGTCTTCCGTATAATATTTTTTTAAATTTCAATCATAATCAAAAAAAAAATTCACAGGAGAAAAAATAAATCAAAATTTTTAATAGGAAGTAATAATTTATGTCGACAATAGCCGCATTAAACACTGGAGATACAGCATGGATAATAGTAGCAACAATTTTAGTACTACTCATGAGTATACCAGGTATAGCATTTTTCTACGGAGGATTAAGTAAAAAGAAAAACGTATTAAACACAATGTTCTTATCAATTATAGCATTCGCATTAATATCATTAATATGGGTAATCTATGGATATCAAGTAGCATTTGGAACTACAATAAATGGATTGATAGGAATACCAACAAGTCTATTTTTATCAGGAATAGGAATTGATGCATTAAGTGGAACAATACCTGAAATGCTATGGATTGTATTCCAACTAACCTTTGCAGCACTAACAGGTGCATTAATTGCAGGAGCAGTAGTTGGAAGAATGAAAACATCAGCATGGGTTGCATTCATAGTACTATGGGCAACACTCGTATATATACCAATAGCACATTGGGTATGGGGTGGAGGATGGTTAATGCAACTAGGAGCACTTGACTTTGCAGGAGGAACAGTAGTACATATTAACTCTGGGGTATCTGCATTAGCATTAATCTTAGTACTTGGAGCAAGAAAAGAAAAAATATTACTCCCACATAACTTAACATACTCAATACTTGGTGCTGGATTCTTATTCTTTGGATGGTTAGGATTCAATGGGGGATCAGCATTAGCTGCAAATGGATTAGCAGCAAGTGCAATAATAGTAAGTGTCGTAGCAGCATGTACTGCTTTAATCACATGGATATTAATTGAAACAGTTAAAGGAGGAAAACCAACAGTATTGGGCTCAATAACTGGATTAGTAGCAGGACTTGTAGCAATTACACCTGCAGCAGGATTTGTTGATGTGCCTGCAGCAATAGCAATAGGACTCATAACCGCATTTGTTTCATACTTTGCAGTATACTACATGAAAGAAAAACTAGGATATGATGATGCATTAGATGTATTTGGAGTACATGGATGCTCTGGAATATGGGGATCAATTGCTACTGGAATATTTGCAGCACCATTTATCAATGAAGCATCAGGATTAATATATGGGAATGTAGGTCAATTATGGATTCAAATTATAGCAACAGTAGTATCAATTGTATATGCATTTGTGATAAGTTGGATACTAGCAAAAATAATTGACAAAACAATTGGTCTAAGAGTAGATGATAAAGTAGAAGTAACTGGTTTAGACACAGGTCTTCACGAAGAATCTGGATATCAATTATGAAGGAGTTAAAATTTTATGAAAAGAATTATTGCAGTAATACGTGAAGAAAAACTAGAAGATGTTAAACAAGCATTAGCAGAAGTAGACTGCCATGGAATGAATGTTTCATATATAAAAGGTAGAGGAAGACAATTAGGTATTAAAGAATCATACAGAGGATCTAAATATTGTATTGACTTAATACCAAAAACAAGAGTAGAATTAATTGTAAAAGATGAAGATATAGAAAAAGCATCAAATGCAATTATTGAAGGAGCAAGAACCGGTGAAGTAGGGGATGGTAAACTATTTATCTCAGACATAGTAGAAGTTATACGTATACGAACTGGTGAAAAAGGAGATGATGCTGTTTAAATAATAAAAATATTAGAGACCACTTCTAAACTAGAAGTGGTTCATTTATCAACCTTTTTTATAATTAAGGATTTATTTTTAGATTTTCATTATTATTTTTTTTTAAACAAAAATATTTTAATAAATTCATCTTTTAAAATATAGTATTCTTTAAGCATTTTTTTTATTGCTTTTAGAATTCATTTTATTTCCACTTTTTTTAAATATTATCAAATGATTTTATATAATTCTAAATATTGGATTTTTAATATTTTATTTACATAATTTTTAAATACTATTTTTTACTTAAATAATAATGGTCGGAATTGGTTTTCCGTTCTAATTTATTCTAATTTTTAATATTAAAATTAAAGGAGAAAGATAAAAAATATGTCAACAATAACCGCACTAAGTACAGGAGACACCTCATGGGTACTTGTAGCAACAATAATGGTTCTACTCATGACAATACCTGGACTAGCATTCTTTTATGGGGGATTAAGCAAAAAGAAAAATGTACTAAACACAATGTTCATGAGCTTAATAGCATTCTCTATAATTGCAATAATATGGGTATTATATGGATACCAACTAAGCTTCGGACAATCAATAAATGGATTAATAGGACTACCACAACATCTAATGCTTGATGGAATAAGTGCATCATCAATGTACGGTTCAATACCTCTCTTATTATTCGTAGCATTCCAACTAACATTCGCAGCCCTAACTGGAGCACTCCTATCTGGAGGAGTAGTTGGAAGAATGAAAACATCAGCATGGATACTATTCATTATAATATGGACAACACTAGTATACATACCAATAGCCCACTGGATATGGGGCGGAGGATGGTTAATGCAACTAGGAGCACTAGACTTCGCAGGAGGATGCGCAGTAGAAATAAATAGTGGACTATCAACACTAGCATTAGTACTAGTCCTAGGCTCAAGAAAAGAAAGAGTATTATTACCTCACAACCTAGGATACTCCGTATTAGGAGCAGGATTCCTATTCTTCGGATGGTTAGGATTCAACGGAGGATCAGCATTATCTGCAAATGGACTAGCAGTAAGTGCACTACTATCAACAATAATGGCAGGATGTGCAGGACTAGTAACATGGGTAATGATGGATACAATAAAAGTAGGAAAACCAACAGTGCTAGGAGCAATAACTGGGCTTGTAGCAGGATTAGTTGCAATAACACCAGCATCAGGATTTGTAGACATATCTTACTCAATAATAATCGGAATAATAGCATCAATAATATCATACTATGCAGTATACACAATAAAAGACAAATTTGGTTATGATGATGCATTAGATGTATTCGGAGTACATGGATGTGCAGGAATATGGGGACTAATAGCAACAGGAATATTCGCATCACCATTAGTAAACTCCGCAACAGGACTAATATTCGGAAACCCAAACCAAGCAATAATACAAATAATAGCAACAATAAGCATAATAATCTACTCATTCACACTAACTTATATAATAGCAAAAATAGTAGATAAAACCATAGGATTAAGAGTGGAAGATAAAATAGAAGTAGGCGGACTAGACACAAACCTACATGAAGAATCAGGTTACCAACTCTAAAAAAAAGGAGTATAAAAATATGAAAAGAATAATAGCAGTAATAAGAGAAGAAAAATTAGAAGATGTAAAACAAGCACTAAGCAAAATAGACTGTAATGGAATGAATGTATCAGAAATAAGAGGAAGAGGATCCCAAATCGGAATAAAACAAAGATACAGAGGATCAAATTATTGTGTAGATTTAATACCAAAAACAAGAGTAGAACTCATAGTAAAAGATGAAGACATGGACAAAGTAGTAGATACAATAGTTGAAAGCGCAAGAACTGGGGATGTAGGTGATGGAAAACTATTTATATCTGATGTTGTTGAAGTTATACGTATAAGAACTGGAGAACGTGGAAACGACGCAGTATAAAAATTTCATAATCCACTATTAAGTTTTACTCTAATCTCTCGATGATTTGGACAAAATTCATCCATCAATTTCCAAAACTTTTTAGTATGATTAAACTCAATTAAATGACACAACTCATGAATTAACACCATTTTCAAAGCTTCTTTATTTTTTGAAGCTAATTTTGTATTAAGAGTGATTACACCATTCTTTTTACAATTTCCCCAATTTTTCATTTTCCTATATTTAATTTCACTTGGCCCACACCCAACAAGCTCAACACATTCATCTAAAATTTTACAAGTTTCTTTTTCAATTTCCATTCTATATAATCTATTAATATTAATTTTACCTTCATATATCTCACCCCATAATCTAATTTCTTTATTAGGATTATAATGCTCTTCAATCCAAGATATATTATCATCAATAAATTTTTTTATCTCTTCATCTCTTGCATAATATGGTGCGGACATAATAACTTCACCATACTCTTCTTTTAAAATTAAACTTTTTATTTTTCTTTTTTTAATTCTCACATTTCGATAAATCATTTTAATCATTTAAATAAAATATAATGTTAAAAGATAAATACATATAAACTACTAAATATTATAACAAAGAAAGTAATAATATTTGTAAAAGATTATACACTAAAAAATATTTTTTGCATAAATGAATATTAATTTTATTATTTACTTTATTTTAAGTATTTTTTTTATCTATTATCTGGTTTTAAATTTAATTAAACATTTAGATAACTTATATTAATAAAAAAATTTAAAATAATAATGATTTATATTGTAGGTTAGTTTATAATGAATTTTATAAGAGTATATTTTGAAAATTTAAGAAAAACATTAGAAAAAAATAGTAATTTGGCCTTATCCTTAGCATTAATATTTATAGTTGTAATTGGTGTAGCTTCAGCATTTGCTGATCAATTCAACTCATTACTTACAACATATGGTATTAACACATTATTAAATCCAAATGTTAATATGAATTCTGTTTTAGATGTATTTTTGAATAATGAGATAGCAGCTTTATCAACTTATCTATTATCAATATTTTTTGGGATTGTAAGTATATTTTCAGTTATTTTAAATGGTTTAAGTTTAGGTATTTTATATGGAACAACTTTTTCTCAACAAAATTTCGCAGTATTTGTTGCATATATTCTTCCACATGGGATATTTGAAATACCTGCAATAATTCTTGAATCTGTAGCTGGAATATTGTTATTTAAATTCTTATACTTTTTTGTAAAAAAAAGTTTCACTTACCGAAGTCCTAGTTTTAAAGAAGGTATGGTTAAGTCATGGGATGAAAATAAGGTTTATTTAATACACTCTGTAGTTCTCATAATATTCGTTTCAATACTTTTAATAATTGCAGCAATTATTGAAGTATATCTCACTCCAACAATTGGAAGTTATGTTGCAAATTTATTTTAATGCATAGTATGGTGTATTTATGAAACTAATTGTTCAAAGGGTTTTAAATTCATGTGTTGAAGTTGAAGGTGAAATTACTGGAAAAATAAATGAAGGATTAATGGTTCTTGTTGGCTTTGGAATAAATGATACTGAAAAAGAAGCTGATTATTTGGCAAATAAACTTACAAAATTAAGAATATTTCCTGATGAAAAAGAAAGAATGAACCTTTCAGTTAAAGATATTGGTGGAAAATTATTATTAATTCCACAATTCACATTATATGCTTCAACTAAAAAGAACAGACCATCATTTCATAAAGCTTTAGCCCCAAAAGAAGCAACTATTTTATTCGATTATTTTGTAGAAAAATGTTCACAAGTTGTACCAGTTGAAACTGGAGTATTTGGAGCTTTTATGAAAGTGAAATTGTTAAATAATGGACCTGTAACAATTATATTAGAAAAAGAATTCGATTAAGAAATGATTATTTTAAATAAAAAGAAAAATAATTGGATGATGTATCCTATTGGTTCTCCAAAAGATGCACTTAATAGTAGAAGAGAACCAGAATTTATAGGGACATTGAAATTTTCAGAAACTGAAGAAGAATATATATTAAATAAATATATTGTTCATACAGATAATGAGGATAAATTAAAACCTCCAGCTGAAGCTGTGGAGTTGTTACGATCACAAGCAGTTTTTTTAGCAACTCGTGATAGGGTAATGGAAAAGATTTTAAAATCTTTGAATATTAAAACTCGCCATACTAGGATTTGTCCTCATTGTATTTATGAAGGTTATATTAGGATAATTAATAAAGATTGTAGTTTTAAGTATCATGATCAATATATTTGTGAAGATTGTGCTGATGAAACTATTAAACGTGAGATGAAGCTTAGACGTTATGATAGTGCATCTTTTTCTAATTTTAAAAAGATTTTAACAAAAACTGGAGAGTTGGAAACTGTTTTAGATATGTTGTCTCCTCGTTTTGATCCTTTAAAACATGATGATTTGACTTTATTTGATAATGTTAATGTTAATGCAGATAAAATTCCAGATATTTCCATTACTCGTCTCAAGATTCCTAATAAATTTAAGGATGTTTTAATAGGTAATGGTGATTTTAATTTACTGCCTGTTCAACTTTTAGCTATAAAAGCAGGTGTTTTGAGGGGTGAAGATTTACTTGTTGTTTCTGCAACAGGTAGTGGTAAAACTTTAATTGGTGAGTTAGCAGGTATTCCTAGTGCATTAAATGGTAAAAAGTTTTTGTTTTTAACTCCTCTTGTTGCTCTTGCAAATCAGAAATATCGTGATTTTAAGAAACGTTATTCTTCTTTAGGTTTGAAAGTTGCACTTAAAGTTGGAGGTAATAGAATTAAAGCTAAAAATGAGTTAAATATTCATGATGGTAATGTTTATGATGCAGATATTATTGTGGGGACTTATGAGGGTTTGGATTATATTCTTCGCAGTGGTAAAAAGGATATTCTTGGAGATTTGGGGGTTGTTTTAATTGATGAGATTCATACTATTGCTGATGAAGATAGAGGTTTAAGATTATATGGTTTAATTAATCGTTTACGTAGTCTTTTTAAGGATGCTCAGTTAATTGGTTTATCTGCAACTATTGGTAATCCTAAATTCTTAGCTAATAGTTTTAATATGAAGTTGGTTCAGTATACACAGCGTCCGGTTCCATTAGATAGGCATTTAATTTATGTTAATAATGAAACTCAAAAGAAACATCTTATGCGTCGTTTAGTTTCACGTGAGTATCATAGAAAAAGTAGTAAAGGATATCGTGGTCAGAGTATTATATTCACTAATTCTCGTCGTAAGACTCATAAGATTAGTAATTATCTTTCTGGGAAGGGTGTTAGTGTTGCAGCTTATCATGCTGGTTTGTCTTATTATAAAAAAGATAAAATTGAAAGAGATTTTGGTCGTGGGCGTATTGCTGCTGTTGTAACTACTGCTGCTTTAGCTGCAGGTGTTGATTTTCCTGCAAGTCAAGTTATTTTTGAATCTTTGCTTATGGGTAATAATTGGATTACAAGTAATGATTTTAATCAAATGTTAGGTCGTGGTGGTCGTCCTAGTTTTCATGATAAAGGTTTAATTTATTTGCTTCCTGAAATTGATAATATTTTTGATAATATTAGTGAGGAAGCTATGGCATTAAATCTTCTTGAAAGTGATTTAGAAGATGTTAATGTAGATTATAATGATAGTGGTGTTTTGGAGGAAATACTTGCGGATATTTGTAGTGGTTCAAGAAATAATGTTGAAGGTTTCAAAAAACTTTATAAAAATAAATTAAATAATCCATTAGAGATACATATCAATGAACTTATTAATAGTAAAATGATAAAAGAACAAAATAATGGAAAACTCCTACCATTAAAATATGGTCAAGCAGTAAGTAAAAGTTTTTTATCAATAGAAAATGGAAATTATATAAAAAATAATCTAGAAAGACTAGACTATCTAAAAGGATACCAAGAAAAAACATACATACAAAAAAAGATAAAAAAACCAAAAAATAAAAAAACAAATCTAGATAAAATAAACACAAAACTAAAAATAAAAAGCATAGCAATAAACCTAGAACCATTTGAAAATGCATACCTACCACCAACAATACACAAACAAATAAGCACACACCTAAAAGTAAACTTCTCAACAAGATTATTCAATGAATCAACACTAGACATAATAAATAATGGAGAAACATTAACAAAAATAGATAAAAAATTCCAAGAAACACTAATAAAACTACAAATTGACTTTATGAGATGTGGATGCAAAGAAAAACCATTCTGTGACTGCCTACAAAAAGGAATAAGTTTATTCATAATAGAAGAAAGACTAAAACACAAAGACCCATATGAAATAAGTGAAAAACTATACAAAAAATATACAATACAAGCCTACCCCGGAGACATATACACATGGCTAAACAACCTAGTACAAAACCTAGATGCAATAAAAAGAATAAGTCACTCAATAGGAAATAAACACCTAATAAAACACACACAAACAATAATAGAAAAAATAGAAAAAGGATAAAAATAATTATGAAAAAAATAATAATACTAATAATACTAATAATACTAATACTAACAATAGTAGGAGCATATCTCCTAATAAATATAAATGAAACCACAACACCACAATACTCACATGGAATACAAGCACAAAACATAAATTTCATCCAAAACACAGAAAACTATCAAATACAAATAACACTAAGTCCAGAACAAATAAAAGATGGAGTAAGTCAAATAAATATTGAATTCTACGGTGATAAATCAATATTATATCGAGACACAATAAACGAAATTAATGGAAGTACTGTAACCTACGAACTACCAAAAGACATAATAAGAGAAAACCTAAAAAGCATACTAATAACAACTTTCAACTCAAATGGAGAAGAAATAGGAACAACATACAAAGAAATATGAAATTCATAATCTAAATTTTCATTCTTCCAGATAATCGTCTTTTAAAAATTCAATAGTTACTTGATTTTGAAATTTACTATTTAAACTATTTAAAACATTTTTATCTTTAACTGCAACAATATAAGAAACATTTTCAGAATATTCCTTATTAACAAGTCTAAAATT
Organism: uncultured Methanobacteriaceae archaeon; assembly: GCA_964547125.1. Classification (GTDB taxonomy): domain Archaea; phylum Methanobacteriota; class Methanobacteria; order Methanobacteriales; family Methanobacteriaceae; genus Methanobrevibacter_A. The sequence continues at coordinate 13,995 of CAZJLS010000037.1, forward strand.
AGGATTTCTTAACTCACTATCAATATTTTTAATAAAACTATAAGAAAAAGATAATTTAAAAAGATAAAATAAACCCATATTAACAATTTCAGCATCATCCAAAGTAGTTAAAACACTTTTACCATATGCACGAACTAAACCTCCGGCACCAAGTTTAATACCACCAAAATAACGAGTAACAATAGCAAGAACATTACATAAATCATTTTTCTTCAAAACATTAAGCATAGGTTTACCTGCAGTACCTGAAGGCTCACCATCATCATTAAAACCCTCATCATCACTTAAAACATAAGCAGTACAATTATGAGTAGCATCACTAAACTCATCAGATACTTCATTAATTATTTTTTTAACCTCGTCTGCAGTACTTACAGGAAAAAGTCGACAAATAAATTCTGATTTTTTAATATTGATACTCGTAATGTAAGTTTTCTTTATAGTTTTCATAAAAATTAAACTTTAAATATTCAATAAAACAAATAAATTATATACTATTTTATTTTACATTTTATTTAAATTAATAATTTTTTTTGGATAAGATTAATATGGTCAATAAATCAGCAAAAGCATTAATATTCTTCGCAATAGCATTAATTGCATTTTTATGCAGCGCCATATTTGCAATGCAAACATATAATATGCTAGCAGATGCTGCAAATGAAGAAACATATTCTGGTCCAGATAATATAACAGTTGATGATGCACAAGACCAAAATGATAACTCTGGAAGCTCAAATAACCATTATTATCCAAACAATAGCACACTTTCAAATGATAATTCGTCACAAAATGACGGTGGAAACATTTTCAATATAAATATATTTAATTTATTCAATTCAACAAAAGGTAATGAAAATTTTGACACACATTCATTCTTCAGTGAACTAAAAGATAGAGTAAATATATTATTTGGAAACAATAATAATAGAGAATAAAAGTTTTTTTCATAAATCACTTAATTTTTCTATATCAAAAAGCACACTATTTATACATAAATTAATTAATTGTTGACCATAAACTTCATCTAAATAAACTCCATTTTCTTCAACATCTAATGCCCCTTTTTCTATATTCGGATCATCTAATCTAGCTTGTTTAAACTCTGTTAACCCAACTTCTCCATAAATATTGGTATCTGCTTGGTTTTTCACTTCTTCTTCAGCAGTTATTCCAATTACTTTCCCCATACTTAATTCACCAGAACTTGCATGAGGTCCTTCATTTTCTACAATACTATTGTTAATTTGCATTATAACATCAGATTTATCTTCTATTTTACTTTGTAACTTGTATAATGGTAAATTTCCACCATGTCCATTTACAAGTACACATGAATTTATTCCTAAAAATTTTTTTGCAGATTTTAAACATCTTGTTATTTCGTATGCCACATCAGTTAAGTCATTATGTATTCCATGATCTATTGTTGGTAGTTCGTAAGAAGGTAACACTACTCCTAAAAATTTCGCACCGGAATTTAGACTTGCTGTTAATGCTACATATGATGCAATTTTTGCATCTGTATCTATTGGTAATGCGGGGCCATGATTTTCTAAATGTGATCCTAATGCTAGTACTCCTACTTTGTGTATGTATGGATTTTTAACATTTCCTGCAGTAAGTCTTAATTTTGCCATACTTTTTCACCAGTTTTATAGTTCAAATTCCCAAATATTATCTCCAACGTAATGTAATGTTTCTATTGCTTTCCCATTGGTATTTTCAACCATTTCTTCACCAGTTATTAGGCTTATTCCAATTGCTAATGGTTTATGGTGTGTTTCATCTACTATTTGCACTACATCTCCAGGTTTTATGTTTTCATCGGTTTCGGTTATTCCAGGACTCATTACATCCGCACCTTTTGTCATAAATTTAACTGCACCCATATCTACAGTAACTGTTTTACTTTCAATTTCTGGATTATTTAATAGTGCTTTTAGAGTTGGATATGGTTTTTTATCTATTATTATTATGTTTGGCTCCCCATTTATTAATATGAAATCATAGGGGTCCACTTCTAATAATTCTATTTTATCTTTGTTATTTATTAGTGTTTCATATTCTCCTAATAATTTTTTGATTTCTTTAATTTTTTTCTTTTTTAGGAAATATCTTTTTTTTACTTTCAATTTGTGTTATTCTCCTTATTTTTTTAAAATTCTATGATTATTTAAAGTAAACTTTATATATTATATTGTTTATATTTTAATTATATAATTAATTATGTAAACTTTTTTATTAAATATTT
>CAZJLS010000038.1:0-4875 GCA_964547125.1 uncultured Methanobacteriaceae archaeon
TGACCCTCTGTAACAGTATAGTCTTGAATTTTCGTTCCCTCTCATACTATTTTTTACTTTCCAAATGCTAGGAAAAAACACAATATATAAGAGGAACAAAAAAATGAACTATATGAACGATACTGAATTATTAAAACAATTCGAAAGGGAACGAAGACTCAAACCAAAAACAATGGAATCGTACAAAAATACACTAGACACATACACCCGATTCAGTAACAAAACAATGGTAGAACTACTCCAAGAAGCAGAAGACGAAGAAGAACAAAAAATACGTTGGGCAAAAAGAAAACTACGAAAAAGACTAATAGACTTCAGAGTATATCTACTCGACAATATGAAATTAAACACAGCAAACACTTATTTCACAAAAATCAAAACCATATACCGCCACTTTAGCATAGAAATACACGACTTACCGAGGGTAAGTACCAAAGGAGCAAACATAAGCAAACAAGTAACCTACGACGAGTTATTAACAAAAGATGAAATACGAGAAATATTAAAAGTAACCAAACCAGTATACAGAGCAATAATACTGTTTATGTTAAGTAGTGGATGTGCAAGAGCAGAAACACTCTCACTAACCATTCAAGACTTCATAAACAGTCTACAAGAATACACAACACAACAAGATATGAATAAAATAATGGAAGAACTACAAAACCAAGAGGATATAATACCAACATTCAAAATACGACGAATAAAAACCAACAAATACTACTACACTTTCTGCAGCCCAGAAGCAGTACAATACATATTTGCATACTTACAAAGCACCGACAGAGAATTAAAACCAACTGAAAAATTATTTGTATCTCAAGACAAACATCTAAGCAGAGTATTCTCAAAAATAAACCAAAAATTAGAACTAGGGACAGCTGGAACATACAACAGATTCAGAACACACACATTAAGAAAATTCCACGCCAGTAACCTTGCAAAAGGAGAACACCCACTAACCCCCGACGAGATTGATAGCTTACAAGGTCGAAGTAAAGACACTGTCCGCTCTTCATATTTCTTTGATGATCCAAAATTCCTAAAAGAAAAATATAAAATGAATCTCAATCAAGTAAGCATAAACCAAGAAGTTAATAATATTAGCATTGATTCTCCAGAGGTCTTAGAGATTAAGCGTGAGAAGAATCAGTTGTTAGATAAGTTGAATAGTTTAGAAGATAGTATTCCAAGTATTGTAGAAAGTGTTTTAGATAATATGAAATGGAATAACAAAAAATAAAATTTTTATTTTTTTTCAAAAATTTGGAATAATTATTAGAAATATTTATATATAATATATTCCAAAAAGTAATAAAAAGGAGAATACAAAAATGAAAGAAAAAGTATGGCAGAGGAACAAAACAGAAACCGTGGGTGATAGATTAAAATCTTTAAGAGAAACATATAAATTTACACAAAAACAAATAGCAGATTTTTTAAATTTTAAACAAAGCCAAATAGTTAAATTAGAAAAAAATCAACGAAAATTAAAAGCAAGTAGCCTAGAAAAACTATGTAACTTGTACCAATGTGAAGAAGAGTATATATTATATGGTAAAGGAAAATATACCAAACCTCAATTCGCATTCAGATCCAAAAATAAAAACATAGATTTACATATAATGGCAGATATGAATAAAATAATTAAAAATCTCGAATTTTTAGATGAAATGTCAGAATATTTAGACGAATAAAAGGAGGTTTAATAGTGATACAATTTGATGATTATTATGAGATAGATGAATTAGCCAGTCAATGTCGCAAAGAATGGGATGTAAATGAATATGACTCAATAGACATATTTCAAGTAGTGCAAAATAAAATAAAAAATTTAACAATTGTTTTCACGGATTTAGGAAGTAGTATAAGTGGAGCATGTAATAAAGAACATAAAGAAAAAGTAATATTCATCAATTCAACGGATTCAGTAGGTAGACAAAGATTTACCTTGGCTCATGAAATTTATCATTTAAAATATGATGGAAATACATATAGTATTTGTGATAAAGGGAGTAATGAAGAAATTGAAAAAAAAGCTGATGCTTTTGCATCATCATTGCTCATGCCTCATAGAGCATTAAAAAATTTTAAAAGAGAAAATAATATAAATGAATGGGATATGGATTCAATAATCCAAACAGAACAATTTTTCCAAATAAGTCATCATGCTATGTTATTTAGATTAAGAAGATTAGAAGAAATAACTTATGATGAGTATCAAGAGATGAAAGAATATCCGATATACAATGCAGAGTTGAGAGGGTATAATACTGATTTATACAAAAAACCTAAAGATAAAAAATTTTTCACAATTGGGAATTACATAAGATTAACAGAGGATATTTATAATGAGGGTTTAATTTCTCATGGTAAAAAAGAAGAACTATTAACAGATGCTTATAGACATGATTTAATATTTAACACTGCCGATATGGAGGAATTAATTGAATAATTCATTAATAATATTTGACACCGATTGTCTTAGTTGTTTTTTGATGATAGATAAAATGTTCATATTAAAACAACTTTATGATAAAATTATAATCCCCCAACAAGTTTATGACGAATTTGATAAAAGAAACACTCAACATCTTTAAAAAAGAGTTTTGTCCTAGAGGTATTAGTATCTGAGTATAATGCTTTATATGAAGAATGTGAAAGTATTGAATTTGGTTTTGATTATAAAAGACAACTAGAAGACCAAGGAATATTAATTGAAACCATTGCAAGTAGATTAGGATTAACCGATGAATTTGAAGAAGGAATAATTGACATAATAAGATGGAAAAAGTAATAATATACTGAACATTAGGGGGAAAACAAAAAAAGGGAGTAAAAAAGAACAATGGAAGCAATAACACACAAAATAACAGAATGGCAAAAAAACAACCACAACATAATAATAACAATAAAAGACAGAGAAATCAACCCACACATAACACACCCAAACGAACAAATATACATCACCACCAAAGGAATATTCATAAACAACACCACATTCTACACCTGGCACCAAATACGAAGCATACAAAAAGGAGGAAAAAACAAATGAAAAACAATAGGGACATAAACTACCTCCTACAAAAATACACCACCAAACAACCAGGAGAAATCTGGACAAGAGAACACGAAACAAAACACAAAAGAAAACAATTCACAGCAAGCAAACACAACTGCGCAGACATAATCATGCAACAATTACCATTAAACGGAGACACAAAAACAGAAGTACACTACCTAATAGACAAATACAAAAACTTCAACCAACTAAACACACACATGAGCCGAGAAACTATAATCGGATGTTTTTGTTACTATGTTATGCGCAGTCATAATCCTTGTGTTCGTGTGGAGGATTACAAAGTTTTAAAAGAGTTAAATGTAACTTACGAAGGACTAACAGTAGTACTTGGGAATATGTTGAAATTAGATAGTAGTAAAAGTTTCTTAAAACCAAAAGGAAGTATTATAAAGTAAATAATACAAATTATTTTTTTATAGGAGGTTTTTTCTAAAAATGGAAAATTTAGGTAAATTGAGTTTAATAATAATCATTGGAACATTTTTAACTTGTTCTTTTTTATTCATTGGTAATTTGAATCATCATCCAAACCCTAATGATTATAATACTGTGGAAAATAAGTTAAATATGTCAAATTTAACTGGTAATGTTTATTTTGAAGTGAGTAGTGATCAGTATGGGAATGTTATTAGCCAACATTATCACTACCAGGCTTATGCAAATATTTATTCTACTGGTTCTAATTATAATTACACGGTTCAGATTAAAGCATATAATTCTAATGGCGATTATTTAGAAGATGTTTCATCTAATAGAAGTTTAAGGAGTTTATATCCAAATGTTGATGGTAGTACAAGCAGTATTGTTTATAATTATTTTTCTGATGAGTTAATTGATTATAGTTTTGCTGTTTTTGAGGTATATGATGGGAATGGTGTTTTAGTTTATAATCAAACTGTATTTTTTGATTTGGATAATGTTACTACTCGTAGTACTATTGATTATATTGGTGGGCAGGTGTGGTAATTAATATTTTTATTTTTTTTTATTATATTTTTTTCTTTTTTTTTGTTTTTATATGATATTTATTTATTGTTTTCTTGTTATATAAATATACTAGTATACTAGTATAAAAGTATTATTTTTTTTATTTTTAGTATTATCCCAACTTGAATTCCTATAAGATGGGTAGTACATTGGGACAACAATGTACAAATTTTTTTAACCTCCTATTATTTTTCTTTTTTAAAAAAGGAATAAAAAAATAGGAAAAAAAACATTTGGTTAAAAAAAATTTATAAAATGGGTATTTTTTTTATAATACAAAGAAAAAATTTTTTGATTTTTTTATGGGAGGTTATATTTGACCCAATACAAATGTCCTACTTGTGAAACAATGGACAATATTGAAGATGAATATGAAACATATTGCAATAACTGTGGCACCATACTACAAGCATCATACCAATATGTAGCAGGTCAAAAAATACACTTACCCTACGGCTTAGTCATCAAATTCTAAAAAAAATCACCACGATGTTTTTTTCATAAAAAAAACAAAAATAAATTATTTTCTTCTAAAAAAAAAGAGGATAAAAAGGGTAAAAAAAAGGGAATAAAAAAATAGAATCTATTCCACCTTTCATTTTACATCTTATTCCCTTTACTTATTTTTTTTATTCATTAAAAAAAGTACTCAATTAATCACATAAGGCAGTTATTAATTTAAAAAAATTATTATCTTTTTTCATGATAAATTTCAAAAGTAACCCAAGAATTTTAAGTTTTTTTTATTAATTTTTAAAAATGGAGGTGAAAAAAATCCTCCAACTGCCACAAACCTAAAAAAA
>CAZJLS010000038.1:4975-16235 GCA_964547125.1 uncultured Methanobacteriaceae archaeon
AAAAAAAGATTTGATAAAAAATGAAAACCGAACTAAACAACATAACAATACTCATAACAATACTAGGAATAGTAAGCATCGTAGGATTAATACTCAACAACGAAATGATAGTAACCACCGTAATAGGAGGACTCATAGGATACCTAAGTAAAGATGTGAACATCAACCTAGAAAAAACAGAAAACAAAACACCCTACAAAGTAGAATACACCAACAACACATCAAACCTAGGATACACGAATAATGGTGATGAGGATGACACCGCATAAAAACAATAATGATAAAAATTGTTATCAAGAACACCGCATCATCAAACTCGAACACGACACACAATCCACAAAAAACACCACCGAGAAACACGAACAACTACTAGAAGAACTCAACAAAAACATACAAACACTAAACGAAATAATAATCAGCCTCAAAACCACATTCAACACACTCAAATGGGTACTCGGAATAATAGTAGCACTCTTCGGAGGAATATTCATATTCCTAATAACAGAACTAATCCGCTTAATACACTAAAAAAAAATAACAAAAAAAAGGGAAGGATCCAAAAATGGTGGAAAAAATATGGAAACAACAAAACAATGAAAAACCACGACAATACGAATACTTCACCAAATACCTACACACAGGAAACATAAGCATAAAAAAATTCCACCAAAAAATACTGAAACAATACGAAAAAGATACCAAAAAAACCACCACCCCACCAACATTCAACACACTCGAAAAATGGTCAACCAACAACCAATGGATTAAAAGAAAAGAAGCCTATAAAAAACACATACTTGAACAAACAATCACCACTTTAGAAGAAGACAGCATTAATGAAAGAATAAGTGATGCTAACAAAGACCGTGAAATCAAACACCAAATACAAAAAATAATAAACGAAACATTCAACCAATACCAACCTCCTTTATCAAGTAAAGACGCCTATGCAATGAAAACACTATTAGAATCCTATCAAATCATAAAAGAAGAAATGAGATTTGATTTCGGACAACCAACAGAAATAACACAAAACGAACATAACGGTAATTTAAGCATAGATCAAGACGTGGAAATAAAATCTAAAAGTGTCTTTGAAATAATAGATGAATTCGACAAACAATTAGAAACCATAAACAAATGACACTCATAGAAACAATATCCTTAAAAGATTTACCTGTAAGGGATAAAATACTCTACACAAAAACCATATTAGAAAACCCATACATACCATTCAAACCCTACCCCAAGCAAGCAATACCATTAATACTATTAAACCAAGAAGAAAAAAACCACAAACCCAACAATGTACTAACAGGTGCAGGAGGATATGGAGGTAAAAGTTATCTAGGTGCAATGGCAGCAGCACAATACCTACAAGAACCAGACTACACATGCCTTGTAACAAGACTAAACTACGCAGAACTATTAGATACCAATAGTATATGGGAAAACCTTGTAGACTGGTGCTGTGACAGTGAAAGATTAGGTGACCTTGCATGTACTGAAAAGAAAACACCCACACCACGTATAATTGCACCAAATGGTAATATTATCTATTTTAAAGCATTTGATAATGCAAGTAAAAAACACAAATTCAAAAGTGCATCATATGACCGCATAGTAAACGATGAAGCAAGTGAATTACACCCAGAAGTACTAACATTCCAATACCGAAGTATGCGTAACACCAGTCGCATACCAAGAGGAATACTCAACCTAAGTAATCCTGGAGGAGACAGTACAGATTACTTAGTAGAAAAATTTGTAGATGGAGATAACCCATATATCGCATTAGATTGGAGAGACAACCCACACATAGACCGCAGGGCATACGAAGGAAGCCTCAACGAACTGGATTATATAGACCAACAATACCAAAAATATGGAAACTGGCACTACAAACCCACCAGCGGGGAACTAATCACATATGATGAACTAAAAGAATCACTAATAAAAACTGAAGACTACAATCAATACCGAGTAATGTTCAATGTAATAGGAATAGATCTTGCAGGTAAAGGAAGAGACAGAACAAGTTGCACTAGCTTAACATTATATGAAAATGGTCAAATAATCCTAACCGATGGAACAAGCACACCCTCTGCATATCCTGAAGAAATGGTATCACAATTCCTAGAAACACAATACGAAAAATACCTAACAAATCTAGTGAACTATGAAGCAGAACCAGGAAGTGACAGCATATACAGTCTAAGGCACTGGCAAGATACACTAGCATACTTCACCATACCTAATGGAATAATTGTAAAAGACACAAGTGCAAGTCATAGCAAATTCAATCGAGCAAGACCAATAGCCCGTGAAATAAGAAAAGGAAACATACGAATAGATGAAAACATAAACAAGGAATGGTTAGAAAAACTATTCGACCAATTCATATATATCAGTCCAAACCCCGAAGTTATGAAAAAACAAAAAAGTCCAGACGAACTAGACAGTCTAGGATACGCATACATTGAACTACAACAACTAAAAGGAGGAGGTGTCAAAGTAAAATGAGAATAATAAAAAACATCAACCCAGAATACAGTTTAATGAAACAGGAACTAAACAAAGATTTCCAACGAACCACAGTCAAACTAGACTACCAAAAAGGCGGAGGATACCTACAACCAGAAGTATCACCATACCTAACACGATACGTAGTACTAAGAAACGGAAGACTAAACAAATGCACCAATGTACTAGCACAAGACACAGTACTACAAAACTATGTATTCACACCTACAGATGAAGATACGGACATCACTATACTAGAAAACTTCTGGGACAAATACAATAAAAACCAACTAAAACTAGCAGTACAAGAAAGATACCAATACGGATGGGGATGTCTTGAAATACTCATCAACCAAGAAACAGGAGTACCAGAAAGACTAGCACAATTCCCAAGCCAAACAGCAGTAATAAGAAAAACAACAGGACCCAATGGTGAAGAATTATACTATGCAATACAAAGAGGAATACAAGGAGCAGACAAAAAACTAAGACTATTCCAACTACTCGACACCTACCCACCAGAAGACGAAGAACTACCAATATGCCTATGGTTAGGAGGAGGATCCACCCATGACTGGTATGATGTACCAGTATGGTATCCAGATGCAGATAAAATACTCGCAAAAATAAACCTCGACATGTTAAATGGAGAACAAATCAATGAAGGAAACAACATGGATGGAATATTAACATTCATGGGACCACCACAAAGACCAGACCCTGATACTGGACTAACACCAGAAGAAGTACTAAAACAACAAATAAGAAATGCAGGAACAGGAACACTAACACTATACCTGGAAACAGTAAACAAAGAACTACCATTAGATGTGAATTATATCAAATTATCTAATGATAACTGGGACTATCTTGAAAAGTTTAGTGAGAATTGTGAAAAGGCATTGATGAGTGATTTCAGCATACCTAAGATACGATTACTCATAGATGACGAAACCGAGAGTATGAACAGTCATAAAAGTGATAGTCTATGGGAAATTTACACAATCAGCTTGAATTATGAACAAGTAAACAATGAAATGCTGATACAAGAGTTCAACGAAGTTTTTTTTGATATTGATGCTACTGTTGAAATGGAAACACCATTATTCACAGATAAAAGACAAAACGAACTAAACAATATCATTTTATTATTTAATACTGGTTTAATCACACTTGGACAAGCAATTAAGGGTTTGGAACCATTATTACCTGATGTTGATTTTAGTAATATAGATACAGATGGAGTAATTATGGATGAACGATTATATAATGGAAACCCATTAGGAATCGCAAGTAATGATACTGATAGTTTCCAACAAATAATGAATTATCTACAAGGGGTATAAAAATACAATGAGATTATTATACAGTAGGAATGTTAATGTATCTCGTTTAGCATTAGTTAAAGCCACCTCAAATAAAGCATACCTTAAAAAATATAGTAAAAAAATAAAAAAAGCCAATGACAAGTTAATAGACAAATATTTGATGAAAAATGAGAATTTAACTAAACATGAATTAATATCCTTAAGAACATCATTAACAACTTTGAACAGTATCCCAGTATCTAAAAATTATAAAGATTTAAAAGAAAGTAATGATACGTCATTATCAGAAGAAATAGAATTAAATAATGATAGACAGGATACAATAGAAGAAATAACAAATAAACAAATTGCAATAATACAAAATAATGTCATTTATATCAATAATCTTAAAAACAACTATGAAATTGATAAAAAACAGTATCAAAGAATAATCAATAAAAATCCAAATATTAACAGAAAAGAAGCAATAACTCAAACAATTAAACAGACAGAAAAAGAAACACCAGAAACCCCTAAAGAAAATAAATACACTGATCCAGATAGAATATCTGAAAATTTATATCGTAAATCTGAAATAGAAAGCGAATATAGTGTAATGCAAAATAATGATGACGTAGTGAAAAAAATATGGGTTCATGTACCTAACGAACACACAAGACACGAATCAAATGACTGGCAAACAGTAGACATAAACTCAAAATTCGAAATAACAAACGATAAAACAGGAGAAATGGATGAAATGGAATATCCACATGACCCCAGTGCAAGTTATGGTAATATTTGTAACTGTTATTGTGAACTTGCATACATGGACCGTTGGGGGAATATAGTATGAGAATACCAGAGAAACAAGAAGCACTAATAGTACGTGGAGTAGTAATACCATGTGGAATACCAGATAACACTGGAGACGCACCACAATACAAAGAAGACATCAAAAAAATATTCACCAACTACTTAACACATGAAACAGATGTGCAACACAGTTGGGTGAAAAACTTTGGAGTATACGTACTAGAAAACACACTAACAGAACAAACAACAAGTATTGCAGGACAAGAAGTACCACAGGATTCCTGGATAGCATCGATGATGGTAGTTAATCCGGAGATACAGGAAATGATACGCACCAGTAAACTACAAGGCTTCAGCCTTGGAGCAGTACATGATGATGCATTAAACGAAAATGTGAACTTCCTACATAAATCATTACGATACGAACAATTAAAAGATAGTGAAGATTTAAACCCACTATTCATAAGCCTTGTTGATCGTCCAGCATGTGGTTTTAAATGGGAAGTATATGACTATAATTCTTTCCTTGCAAAAAGTCAAAACTACGATGGAGTAAATAGCATGACAGAAAACAATAATTTCGAAACAAATAACGATGAAATGGTCAGTACAAGTTTTGTAGAAAGATTAATGGACAAATTCATGATGAAATCCGAAAACAATACTGAAGAAGAAACCAAAAATGAAGAATTAGAAAAAGCAGAACCTGAAGATATAACTAATGCACAATTATTAGAACAATTACCAAATGCAGTAGCAACTGCAGTAGTAGAAGCATTACAAAAACTCAGCCAACAAGACAATTCCTCCGAAGAGGAAAAATTAGAAAAAGACGAATCTGAAAATGAAGATGAAAAAAAGGATGATAATGGTAAAATGGAAAAAGAAGAAACAACAACATCTGATTCAGATTCCACATCTAATGAAGAGGAAGAAAAATTAGAAAAAAGCAACAATCATAGTCACCATGACAATAGAAACTTCATGGAAAAATCAACAAGCAGAATAGTAGACAACACCCAAAAAACAGAACGAAACACCTATTTAAATAGTGAAACTCGTGACATGTTCGGTAGAAACAAAAAATACTTATAAAAAAAAATTTTTAAAGGAGATAAAACTTTTATGCACGAAACAAACAACATATATGAATCTTTAAAAAACCGTAAAAATTTCATGATGAAATTCGACGATGCACCATTCGATAGTGGCATACTAAACCCAGGATGGGCAGAACCATCATATGATAAATTCTTCCAAAGATTAGTAGATACAGCAGAACTATTAAACCAATCCACAGTATTCCCAATGACTGCACTTCAACATGACTTAGACATGTTAACAGGTGAAATAGAATTAGAAACACAAAGAACCAGTAGTGGTGCAAGTAGTGGATTAACCAGTACCGAAACAGTACCTGGCAAAGAAAGAAAACAATTACTCGCACAACCATTACAAGCAAAAACCATAATCACCGACAACTTCCTAGAAGAAAACATAGAAAAAGAAGGATTCATGGATACATACCTTGGAATGTTAACAGAAACAATGGGTCCAGCATTCGAAAGATTCGGAATATTCGCAGACAGTAGCTTATCAACTGGTGCAGAAGCAACAGGATACTACACAACCGATGGAATATTAAAACAATTAAAAACAATCAGCAGCAACACCAATACTGAAGCAAAAGGTTTAGGACATATTGTATACCAAGACAATGTTGGAAACGGTATACTCGATGCAATCGAAAGATACATAGATCAAGATGGAAATGTTAAAAACGCAACATGTATATTACCTCCACAAGTCTATGCAAGACTCATGATTGAAATTGCAAACAGTCGTGAAACCAACCTTGGAGATGCAGTACTCCAAGAAGGAAACATGACAAAAATATTAGGAATTGAAATCAAACAAGATAACATACTCCGTAACTGCCGTAACGGTTACGATAAAATGAAATTCACAGACAACGAATACGCAGCAAACGGAACACAAATATCCAATATGTTATATGGTTTCATAGGACAACCAAACAACATAATCTTTGGTATGATGAAAAACTTCGAAACCAAAAACCAATGGGATATAGATGTACTAGGATACAAAGTAGCATTCCTTGTAAAAGGAGATGTGAAAGTACTATGGGACCAAGACACACTTGCAATTCCATTCACTATGCAAAACACACCTACTGCTGCTGCAAGTGGTGGTGACCAATCCCCCAGTAACTGAAAATAATTCAAACTCTTCAGAAGAAACAAACACTACTTCAACTATAACAGTCACAGTAGATGATGAAAATGAAGATCCATTACAAAATGTAGCTGTAACATTAACAGACTCCAGTGATAACAGTAAAACATTCACTGGCACTACAGATGCTAATGGAGAAGCAACAATTAGTAATGTATCATACGGTACATATGTTTTAACTGCCACCAAATCAGGTTATGATGATTATACTGCAGTAGAAAACTTAACAGTAAACGCAAGTACTGGTACTGCTAGCATTACTATGAATTTAACAACTGTTAATATTAGTGTTAGTGTTGATGATGGAGACAGTACTCCCGTAGAAGGAGCAGAAGTCATATTAACAGACACAACAGACAGTAGTGTTACATTTACGGGTACTACTGGAAGTGCTGGAGGATGCACATTATCAAATGTGCCACTAGGAACATACACAGTCACTGCAACCTGTACTGGATACACAGATTACACTGGAAGTGAAAACCTCACAGTAACAAGTGAAACAACTACATTAAGCATCTCAATGACATCTACTGGAACACCATAAAAAAAAATTTATTACATTTTTTATTTTTTTTAAATAAAGTGAAAAAAGGGGTTAGGAATAAATGAGTTTCGATTACACTACCAGTATAGAAACACAAATACTTTCTAATTTAGATGGTTGGATTATATCAGATAACAACTCCACTGAGAATATAAGTTCATACACGGATGACTTAAACATATCTGAATTAAGCATAACCAAAAGAGTAACATCAACAGAAGTGGAATTATTCTATCATAAAACATTAAACCTTGTCACCTCTTACCTCGGTCAAAATATAGATAATTTCACAACAGAAGAAGAACCCATAATCCAAGAATGCATATGTCTATGGACAGCAGGATTATTATGGAGAAAATACAACCTCAAAATCATAAACCAAGATGATGAAACAAATATACTTGGTTATGGTGATGAACTCATAATAAAAGCAAAAAATACATTAAAACCGTATAGATATAGAAAACTGGTAATATGGTGAAAATCTCGTTATGGTTGAAGGTTTAGACACTACAATCAATGTAGAACTAGAAACAGATAATATTGATGAAGCAATAAGTTATTGTAATAGTAATAGTGCAATATCAGGTGTTGGAGACATATTATCTGATATTAAATCTACAATTGAAGAAGCTAGTCAAGAAGGTGTGCGTTTAGCAGCCAAAGACAATAAAAGCATGCAAGAATTATGGATACAACAAAACAACAGCATAGTAACAGGAAACCTACTATCTAGCATCACTATATATCAAAATAGTGATACTAGCTGGACAGTAGTACCTGAAGCAGATTATGCTTATTATGTTGAATTTGGTCGTGGACCTGTAAGACCAGTAAGTGCAAAAGCTTTACACTTCTTTGTTGAAGGAGAAGAGGTATTTACAAAATATAGTGGTCCAAGTATGCCTAAACCTTTTGTCCAACCAAGCTTTGAAGTAACTGAAAATAATAATGCAAGCACCATAATAATGGAGGCAATCAACAATGCTATCAACTGACACACAAGTACTAAATGTATTACTAAAAGCTAAAGAAGAAGGAAATACATTACTAAGTTTGTTTGATATTAAATATCCAGATAAAAGTATAGAATCCGAAAAGAATGGTATTCATGTAGCATGTGTTACAGCAGAAAACCATAAAACAGGAAATGATTTCCAACAATTCCAAGACCTTGTAGAAATAGTAATCACCACACGCAAACTCAGATACCATGAAGGAGTACGTGTTATAAAAGCAGTAAGTAAAGAAATCATACGCTTACTAAAAAAAGATGATTACCTTGGTCAACGTATTTTTGCAAGAACTATAAGTCCAATACATGAAAAAGACACATACCTTTTAAAGAAAGGACATATACTTTTACAATTCATAACACCTCCTATAAAATGGGAAGACAATACAGAAGATATTGATTGCATTTGTCGAATATTAACAGAAAATACTATGGTAAGATAAATATGGCGAAAAAGAAACAAAAAGAAAAACCCAATAATGAAGAATCCAAATCTAAAATAGATCTATTGGATTATATCAAGAATACTAATGAAAATATTTACCTAAAAAAAGCATTCCAAAGATACATAAAAAATACAGGTAAAATTACAGTTGAAAGTGAAAAAGAAGCAGAAAAAATAATAAGTGAATTTAAAAATATGAACTTGGAGGTATAAAGATTATGGGAGTAATACCACAAATACATGTAAACAAACCAACAACAATCACCAACACTACTAATCCTGGAAGAGCAGGAAAAGTAGCAATAATCGGAGCATTCAGTAGTAGTGCAGGAACAAGCACTTTAAGAGCATTCAGTGATTTAGCAAGTGCAGAAACAGTACTTGGTACAGACACCACACTTGCAGGTACAAGTGCATTAAAACAATTATTCAACAAAAATAGTGGGGTATCAAGTGTTCTTGTTGCAAACATCACAACAGTAGAAAGTGAAACAGTACAATCCACACTAACAGCTACTAAATTAGCTAATGCATTAAACTTATTAAAAAGTGAAGACTTTGACATATTATTCATTGCAGCAAATATGGATGATACTGCATTAGGAACTGTTAAAGATTTCTTGGATGAAGCATATGATAGTAAAAAACCAGTAGGTTTAATCGCACCATTAACTCGTACAGGTACTGGAGAAACAGCAGCAGCAATAGCATCATCACAAATAACTGCATATACTACAACAGCAAACATATTTAATGATGGGGGTTTATATGGATTTATAACCCAACAATTCACAATAGGAAGCACAGAGTTAAGTTTAATAGATAGTGCAGCATATTATGCTGGTCTTGTTGCAAGTAAAGAATTAACTGAATCTTTCACAATGAAAGATTTAAAAGATGTAAAAGCAATTACTCCAGAATACACCTACAGTACAAATGACTTAGGTGAAAAATTAGTAAAAGCTGGAATAACAGTTGCAAGATGCCAAAGCCGTATAGATAACAATTATGTTATAATTAACAGTGAATTACCATCAGGTTTAGATTTATACATCGAAAGAGCAAAGGACTACATCATACGAGATTTAGCATTTGAAAGTGTGCTGGGTGAACGTAATCGTAGCATAACACTTGCAACAATAAAAAACATTATAGAAACACGTAAACAAACTTATATAAACACATTAGACTTACTTGAAGATTTAACATACAGTGTTGAGAAAGTATCCACTAATTGTATTAATATTTACTTGAATAAGCTTGTTTTCAGTGGAATTGTAACAGATATAAATGTATATGTAACAGTAGGAGTAGAATAAGAATGGTTGATAAAGAAATCATAATAGATGGAGAACGTATAGGATTAGGAACAGGAGTTAAAGGTAGTGTTGAAATAAATCGTAACAGCACACAAACCTTTGACGGTGCAAAAAACAGTGGTTTAAGTAATGTTCCACATTCACTTGAGATTAGTAAACTTGTATGTGATAATATTGATGATTATCGCAGACTCATGAACCTAATGAAGGAAATGCGTTCAGAACCAAAAACAATCACTATTAAAGAAATAATACGCAGTAGCGAACATGGAGTATTCACAGTAACCAAACATTACATTAACTGTCTTGTTGATGGTGATGAATATGAAATGAGTGCAGAAGACATAACAGCATTAACATTAAAATTTGGTGCTGAAGACATGACAGAAGATTTAACAGAAGGAGCAGAATAAAAAGGAATTATTCCTCCTATCTTTTTTCTATTTTTTTTAAAGGAAGTAAATATAAATATGCCAGAATTAGAAAACACTGATAACGATAATATTGAGAATCTTGTAGATGCAAACAAAGATAATACAATGGATCTTGTAAACCTTATACGTGATGGAGTAAATGCTAAAAAAGCTATTACTGTAACTTTGCCTGATGGTCGTGAAGGAAATGCAATGATAAGACCATTAAGCATGAGCGAATGGGACAGCTGCACCAGTAAATTCATGAAACTAAGAGGAAGCATGGAATTATATGTATGTGAAAAAGGTCTATTAACAACAGATGAAGAACAATTCCCATCAGATTTAATTAAGTTATTGCCTGCAGGTACAGTTCAAGAAATTTACACGGAGATAAGGGAGATTAGTGGTATTAAGAGTAATAAGGAAGAGGAGAAAGAGTTAACTCGTGAATTATTAAATTTGTAAAGTTAGGTTCTGGAGACGGAGCCTACCTAACAGAATTATACATAAGCGGAATACAATTTTTCAGTAAAGCAAGTGATGCTACTAAATTACAATTACTTGCAGTAATTTGTATGAAGAATGAGTATTGGAATTGGAAAAGCAAACACAAACC
>CAZJLS010000039.1:0-16215 GCA_964547125.1 uncultured Methanobacteriaceae archaeon
GAAAAATAAGAACAAACAACACGATAAAAATTATAAAATATCTAGAACCCTATATCAATATCTACATCCTTATAATCTTTTAAAGCAATAATTTCACTTATACGCAGTATAAAATTTTTAATATAAATTTCTAAAAATTTATCACGATAATCTTTATGAAGATATTCGCTTTCTTTTCTCATACGTTCTGAAGTACTCATTAAATCATATACGGTAATTGTATGAGCATATTTTTTAAGTATATCTAACAGTTCACTTTTTTTAATAGTATTCTGTTTGGATAATTCTTTTAATTCTATTATAATATCTTCAGATTTTAACATAATTTTTCAAATATAAAAAAATAGTAAGATAAAGTTTAGTTTATCTTACTTAAGTTCTTTCAGTTTTTCTTCTGCCAGTTCGCGAATAGAGTATATGTTTTTATAAATACTTTTATCTTCATCAGTTCTTCCCACTTCTTCAGTTGTATAATGTGGATCATGTCTTGCAATATATTTTAAAGTATTTTTATCTGTTAAATTAGGATTTCTCACAGCAGTTTTACGAACTAGGAAGTATGAATCATTTTTAGCAATATCTATTAAAGTAGGTTCATCTTTAATCTTTCTTACGGCATCCATACGAACCCATTCATTTTCATCATTTTTAGCAATTTCTATTAAAACAGTTTCGGTTTTGATTTTTTCGGTAGCTTCTCTTCGAATTTTTTCATCTTCATCATTTTTAGCAACATATATTAATGTAGTTTCATCATTAAGACTCTCAATAGCAGATTTTCGAGCATTAACATCTGGATTGTTTTTAACAACATCAATTAGGCTAGATTCATCACCTATTTTTTTAGCTGCTGCTTGGCGAAGAACACCATCCTCCCCATTAACAAAATCATTTAAAATGGACTTATTATTAATATTCATAACCGCAGTTTCTCGAACATTAGGGTCTTCATCATTTTTAGCAATAGATATTAGAGCAGATTCATCTGTAATTTTTTCAGTAGCCGCTAGACGAACAAAACTACTTCCATCATTTTTAGCAACATAGATTAAAGTATTTTTATCATCAATCCTTTCAATAATATTTCTTCTGTTACTCCAGAAACTATCATTTTTAGCAAGATATATTAGAATAGATTCATCAGTAATTTTTTCAACAGCACGGCCACGATTTAGGCTATTATAATCATTATATGCAATATCAATTAAAACATCCTCATCATCAACATCAGTTTTTCTAGAATTCACTAGCCATTTAGCAATAGTGGAAATATGTTTGTTTTCATCATTTGATAGTTCAGAAAGAGCGTTTTTAACATATTGGTAATCGCCTATAGCATCTTGTTTACCGATTTTCCAGATTGCTGCTTTTCGAACTTCAATATCTTCATCGTTTTTTGCAATTTCAAGTAATTTTTCATCATTTAATTCTTTTTTTTGCTTTTTGTTTAACATTTGGGGTTTTATTTTCCTGTTTTTTTCCAAATATTTTATTTAAAAATCCCATTGTAATCACCATTGATTTTAATTAATTATTAAACTTGAATTTTTTTAAAGATAAAAATATAAAAAAATAATAAATGTTTGTGGGGTTTATTTTTTAAATATTACAAGATAATGAGATTTACCTTCTGGTATGTCTTCTCCTACTTCTGTATCTAATTTTTCTAATTTAAACCCATTATTTTCATAGGCACTTATTACATCTTCGTGGCTTACTCTCATTGGATATTTTGGTCCGCCTTTTTTTACTTTTTGTTTTTTATATTCCATTATGCAGACTCTGCCCTTTGGTTTGAGTATGCGTTTCATTTCCTGTATTGTTTCTTCTACTTTTCTTGCAGCATTTATATGGTGGTAAACATTTACAAGAACAATAATATCAACGGATTCATCTTCTAGGTCACATCCTTGAGTTATATCTGCAAATATTGGTATTAAGTTTGGAATATTTTGTTCATCCACATCTTTGTGTAGGTCTATTATACTTGGCTGGTACATATCCATTGCTATAACGGTTCCATCATCATTTAATAAATCTAGTGCTTCCATTGATAGGTGACCGTCACCACATCCAAGATCAAGTAATACTTCTCCACCTTTTAAATTTAGGCTTTCTAATAGTTCTCTTGCATCTATAAAAGTTTCACTTGAAAATCCTTGTATCCGATGTCCATTTTTGGGGATGTTGTCAAATTTTGGCATTTTTATTTTTCACCATTTTAAAAATTTTTTTTATTTATTATTATAATTATATATAAATACATAAGATAAATTATATTGATAGAAATTTTAAAGGTGGATTTATTAACAATGGATAATGTTACTATTTTAGTTGAAGCACTTCCTTTCATAAAACAATTTTACAAAACAAAAATTTTAATTAAATATGGAGGTCATGCAATGATTGATAAAGAATCAATGGCCTCAACTGCAAGAGATACTGTACTTTTAAAATATGTAGGTATGGAACCTATAGTTGTTCATGGTGGTGGACCAGAGATAACAAGAAGCATGAGCAAATTAGGTAAGCAACCAAAATTCATTAAAGGTCTACGTGTAACTGATGAAGAAACAATGGATATTGTTAAAATGGTTTTAGTGGGAAACATTAGTACTAATATTGTAAGTCAAATATGTTTATGTGGTGGTAAAGGTGTTGGTGTTAATGGTAAGGATAATAAGTTAATTCAGGCAACTAAAAAGGTTCACGAGATAAAAAATAGTGAAACTGGCGAGATTGAAAAAATTGATTTAGGTCTTGTTGGTGAGATTAAAAAGATTAATCCTGATATTTTAAAAATGTTTACAGAAAATAATTATATTCCAGTTGTATCTCCAATTGGTATTGCTGAAGATGGCACAACATTAAATTTAAATGCTGATACTGCATCTGGTGCAATAGCAAGTGAAGTGAATGCAGAAAAATTAATAATATTAACTGATGTTCCAGGAGTACTTAAAGATCCAAAAGATCCAAATAGTCTTATTCAAAGAATAAAAATAGATGAAATACCTCAACTTATAGAAGAAGGTGTTATTACAGGTGGTATGATTCCAAAGATTGAAACCTGTGTAAAAGCAATAGAAAATGGTGTTAAATCATGCCATATTATTGATGGTAGGAAAAAGCATTCTTTATTATTGGAGATTTTTACTAATGATGGTATTGGAACTATGATTTATAAATAATTAATTGCATTATCGAATATCAATTTTATAAAAAAAATTATATTCAAATTTATTTCATTTGGTTTGAATGAGTTTTTTTTGGTTTCTATGGTGAAATTAGGGATAAAATCATATTTATTAATAAATAATTTGTTATAGTGTAAATAATAAAAAAATATATATAATTCATTTATTGAAAATATTAAGTTATATGGAATAAAATTCAAATGTAAACTTTTATATTTATTTAAATTTAAATTAAGGGGATTGTTAGCTATGGTATCAACTGTAGAAATAAATGATGATATAAAAGAAAAATTAAAAATTAGAAGCAGTAAAACAGGAACTAATCAATTAGATTTAGTTAATAAATATGTTTCAAATGGATTAAAAGCCGATGAAGATTCTATAGGTTTAAATTTTGAAGATATAGGAAAATTATTATCTTATGATAATCCTAGTGGAAAAAGTAGTTTGGAAGAAGCTATAGGTTCCGTTGATTTAGGTTATAAGACAAATGCTGTAAATTTGAAAAAAAAATAATTATTTGTGAAGATTATGTTTGCTGCTGATTCATCTTATTTAATTGCTCTATTTTTAAAAAATGACGAACATAGTAAAAGGGCTAGGGAATTATATGAACAAATAAAATATGAAAAAATTTTAATCAACTTTACTATTATAAATGAAGTAATGAACTCTTTTAAAAAGAAAAATTATGAAATTGAACCTAATAAAGCATTTAATAGTATGTTGAATGTTAAAGATATTGACTATTTAAATATGCAAGATTTTAAAGAAGCTATGAAAATTTTCAATTAGTATAATCATAGTATTAATTTTTCAGATTGTACAATACTTAAAACAATGTATTCATATAAAATAAATACAATCATATCATTTGATCAAGATTTTAGTAAAATTAATGGAATTCAAAGAATATATTAAACAATTATGAAGTAATATAAAATAAATATAATTTTTATTTGCATTATATGGTAATTGATGATGTAGTATTAATAATAAATAATTATTATACTCCAAGAACGATTTACAAGCTTTTATATTTTATATCTTTCAAATTCTTAGTAATTATAATTATTTTATAGAATTAATATTTTTTTATTTTTCAACCATTTCTGGTTCAAATATTTTTATTAATTCTTTTCTAAGTAATTTCCAGTCATTTACTCTAGGTAATTTGTCTGTAGAGTATACTTTTCTTGGTATTTTATATCCTGCAAGGTTTTCATGTGCATATTCAAGTAAGCCTTCTGTGTCTTCTTTTTCTTTCCAGATTACTGCTGCTACTGGTAGTTCTCCTTTGTGTTTATCGGGTATGCTGAATATTGCTATATCTCCTACTTCAGGGTATTTTAATAGGGCGTCTTCTACTTCTGTTGGGTAGATTTTCCATCCGCTCATAACAATCATGTCTTTTTTACGGTCTGTTACGAATAGTCTGTTGTCTTTATCTATGTATCCGATATCTCCTGTTAAAAACCATCCGTCTTCTTTGAAGGTTTCTTTTGTTTCTTTTGGCATGTTCCAGTAGCCTTTTGCTATTGCTGGTCCTCGAAGTGTTATTTCTCCACATTCGTATTGTGATAGTGTTTTTTTGTAGTTTTCTACATCTACGATTTTGCATTCACTAAAGCATACGGGATGTCCTACGCTTTCAAATCTGTCTGCTGTTGCATAGTCTTCTGGTCTTATCACTGTTCCTGTTCCTATGACTATGGTTTCACTTAAACCGTATGCATTTATTATTGGTATATTGTACATTTCTGTGAATTTTCTCCAGATGGTTTTGTGTAGTGGTCCGCCTCCGCTTATTATTTCTCGTACTGTGTCAAATTTATTAATGTTCTCTTGTTCTAGGTTGGTTAGGCTGTGTATGATTGGTGGCATTCCTGATAGAATGGTTACTTTTTCTTTTTCTATTATTTCCAGGTAGTCTTCTAGATTGTAGCGTTCCATCATTATGTATAGTGCTCCAACATGCAGTGCTGATATTGCCCAGCTTAATCCTACATGTGCCATAGGGTAGATGATTAATGCCGTGTCGTTTTCTTTAAGGTTCAATACATCTGCTTCATTGTGTATGCTTGCAAACCAGTTTCCATGTGTTAGCATACTTCCTTTTGGTTTGCCTGTTGTTCCACTTGTATATTGTAGTTGGCATAGTGTGTCCCAGTCGGTAGGTTCTGCAGCTAGTATTTCACTATTTTTAAATGAATCAATATTCTCCAAAACTAAAGTCAAAATATTTAATTCTTCACTTAATTTTTCACCATCTTCATCAGTTACTATTAATTTTCCTTGAGAGTTATTTATCAAATATTCAAGTTCGCTTTTTTTATACACTCTATTAGTCGGTACAGCTACAGCACCAATCCTCCAAACAGCAAACATACTAAACAAATATTCCGGAGAACTATTAAGATAAATTAAAACCCGATCACCACGCTCAACACCCTCATCCTTTAAAAGCCTAGCAATACCAGAAACTATACCTAAAATTTCACGAGAATTATATTTAATTCCACTTTTCGGACAATAAAAAACATCTTTATCTAAACGTAATGCATTAGCATCAAGAAACGTAGTTATATTAAGCATAAAAACAAACTCCTAAAAAAAATAATTTATAAAATATCCTCTAATTTATTAATAACCTCATTACTAACATCTAAAGTCTTACTTACTCCACCTAAATCAGGAGTCCTAACTTTACCTTCCTTTAAAACCATACCAACAGCATCCCTAACCTTACCTGCATAATAACCTTCATCCAAATAATCAAGCAACATACTAACAGTAAGAATCATACTAACCGGATTACTAATATTTCGACCAGCAATATCCGGAGCAGAACCATGAACAGGCTCAAACAAACCATTATCATCACCAACATTACCAGAAGGAGCAATCCCTAAACCACCAACAATACCTGCACCCTCATCAGATAAAATATCGCCAAACAAATTACTAGTAACAATAACATCAAACATCCAAGGATTAGTAACTAAATACATTGCACAAGCATCAACATAAAAATCATTAACCTTAATATCAGGATACTCCTCACTCATACTATAAAAAATATCCTTAAACAAACCATCACTTTTACGCAAAACATTAGCCTTGTGAACCAAAGTCACACTTTCACGATTCTCTTTCAAACACTTTTCAAATGCAAGCCTGCAAATACGCTCACAGGCATCATAGCTTATAATACGATTACTAACAAAACCATCCATATAATCCTCTTCAACTTGAGAATACAAACCTTCAGTATTTTCTCTTACAATTAAAAAATCAACATTATCATGTAAACCCTTAACACCATCATAAGATTTTACAGGTCGCAAATTACCATAAACATTCAAAACCTTACGTAACTCAATAATAGCACTTTTCTCACCCGGAACACTAGTAACAGCACCAAACAAAGTAGCATCACACTTCATAGATTGCTTAACAGTCTCATCCGGCAAATTATCCCCAATCTTCTCATATACTTCAAAACCAGCATCCCCATAAACATAATCCCAATTCAAATCCAACTTATCAAGCACATCTATTCCAGAAGCCATCACTTCTTTACCTATTCCATCACCGGCAATTACACTAATCTTAATCATAAATATATCATAACCAAAAGGATATTCTCCATTAAAAAGAACAATCCATATAATTTCATAATAAAAAAAATTAAATATATTTTTAAAAAATATATAATATTATATTAATATTTTTATTTTATAAAAAACTAAAGAAATTTTTTTAAACAAAAAAAGGTAGGTTCTTAAAATGTCTAAATCAATAGAGGAATATATTCAAGATTTAAAATCCGACGATGAATTTGTTGTTGAAGAAGCAGTAGGACAATTAGAATTCAACTCTCAAGAAGCAATAGATCCGCTAATAGAAGCCCTAAAAGGAAACGACAGAGAAATAAAAAAAGGAGCATGTAAAGTTTTAGGATACATTAAAGACCCAAAAGCAATAGAACCACTAATAGAACTACTATACGATGGAAACAAAATGGTTCGCCGTGAAGCAGGAACTGCACTATCTCTTATGGGAGAAGAAGCAGTAGACCCATTACTTGCAATACTAAACGATGAAGACTGGAAAGTACGTGGAGCAGCAGTATGGGCACTTGGAGGAATAGGAGACGAAAGAGCATTAGAAAGTGTTGAAAAACTCCTAGACGATGAGAAAAACTTCGTTGTTGTTGGAGCAAAATTCGCAGTTGATAACATAAAAAAACAAAACGCAGAATAAATTGAATAAAAAAAAAGAACATTTTTTTATCAATTTTACCTTTTTTTTATAATAATCTTTTTTGGATTTGATTAATAATATGCTAAAAATTGGAATACTAAACTTACAAGGAGCAGTTTCAGAACACTACGACATAACAAAAAAAACCGTAAAACAAATGAACATAAAAGCAGAAGTAAAAACAGTAAGATATGCAAAAGATGTATCAGGATGTGACGGTTTAATAATATCTGGTGGAGAATCAACAGTAATAGGTAAAATACTATTCGAAAGAGGAATAGATAAAATAATAAAAGACGAACAAATACCAATATTCGGAACATGTGCAGGTATGGTACTACTTGCCAAAAAAACCAATTACGAACAACCACTTTTAGAATTAATGGACATAAATGTCGCAAGAAACAGCTTCGGAAGACAAAAAGACTCATTCGAAACAGAACTAGATATAATAGGAATCAAATATCCCGGAGTCTTTATAAGAGCACCAACACTCATAGACTATGACAAATCAAAAAAAGACATTAAAATACTATGCACACTAAATGACACAATAGTAGCAATACAACAACAACACAACATAGCAATGAGCTTCCACCCAGAACTAACAGAAGACACACGAATACACGAATACTTCATAAAAGAAATTATAGAAAATAAAAAAAATAAATAAAAAAAGAAAAACCATGATAACCATAACAGAAAAAGAAAACCAATTACTAGAAGCAATAAAAAAATTCAACGACCAATACGACAACGGAGTGCCAATGAAAACACTCCAAGAAGAATTAAACATATACGAACACAACCTACACGACATACTCTCAGACTTAACTAAAAAAAAATTAATAAACTACTCATACTCAACAAAAATAATCAAACTAAAAAATATAACAGAAGAAATCAACATAGTTGAAACAAAAGAAGACATATTAAACCTAGAATTAAACAAAAGAGAACTCAACGTATTACAAGTAATAAGAGATGCAGTAAACGATGAAAACAGAGTATCAAGATACATACTAGAAGGAAAACTATTATACGGAAAAGATAAAATATCAAACTTCCAAATGTATCACATACTACTATCTTTAGAACTAAAAGGAATAATAAAGAAAATAAAATCAAGAGACGGAGAATACTACAAATTAATCCAATAAAAAATTCCTAATTAAAAAACAAATCCTATCCATATTTCTAGGAATAAGAACATTATGGCGAGTATTATTTAAAAATACAATCCTACTATCTTCAATTTCTTCAAACATACGAATCATCATTTTATAAGGGGATAAAAATTTATCATCACTGCCACCTATAATTAAAACAGGTTGCTTAATATTTTTAATATAATCCTCAATATCTAAATCAGTATAAGTTTCAATAGTTTCTTTTATACCATCACTATTTTTCTTAAGACAATTAATACGCCCTTTATCAATAATACTCTTTTTTTGAGAAATAATATCATCTGGAAGAACTAAAGGAATCATAATATCATAAAACTCCCCTAATCCCTTTTCTAATTCTTTATAAATATTATAATGCACATACTTTAAATCTTCAGATATCCTAGCAAAAGTACTCATAAGAACTAATTTTTCAACCATTTCAGGATATTTAAGGGCGAAATTTAATGATATGGTTCCACCTAAACTAAAACCAATAAAAATAGCTTTTTCAATTTTTAAGTATTTTAACAAATGATAAATGTCCTCTTCAAATTTAGCATAACTTATGCTGCCTTTTTTATAAACACTTTTACCATGACCTCGCAAATCAATAGCAATAATTTGATAATCTTTTTCAAATATTTTAATTATCTTATTCCAATAATTCAAATCATCGCTTAATCCATGCAAAAGCACAATTGCAGGACCATTACCATAAGTTTCATAATATAAATTACAATCTTCAAGTTTTAAAATACTCATGAAAGTTTATTTTTCCTTAATTCTTTTTTTATTTAAAAATTTAAATACTACTAATTTAATATTTATTATTACTAAATTATAAAATTATTATTAATAAAATATTTTTTCAAAACAAAATAATATTCTTTCGGAGGTAAAATAAAAAATGATGAGAATAAGTATGTCTCTACCAACAAAATTACTAGATGATTTCGATGAAGTACTAAAAGATAGAGGATATAAATCAAGATCCAAAGGAATAAGAGATGCATTAAACGATTACATCGTTAGATACCAATGGATGAACGAAATGGAAGGAGAAAGAATAGGAATCATCACAGTAATATATGACCACTACTTCACAGGAGTAATGGAAAACTTAGCAGAAACACAACACGACTTCAGAGACGAAATAAGCACAAGCCTACACATCCACATGACAAACAAATACTGTATGGAAGTAATAGTAGTAAACGGTGATGTAAACAAAATAAGAGAACTCACAGAAAGAATGATGAGAATAAAAGGAGTAGACCACGTAAAACTCACAAGTACAGCTAACGGAGAAAAACTAGACCCAGAATAAATGAAACTAAAAACAAACACATACCACAACCACCTAATAAACGACAAAAAAAGAACAGAATCACTACTAAACACAATAACAACAACAGCAAAAAACACAAAACACAAAAACCTAGCAATAGACTTAGGATGTGGAAGTGGAATACTAACAATACAAGCAAGCAAATACTATAAAAAAGTCATAGGAATAGAAAACAATCCACAAATAATACAATACACAAAAGAAAACACAAAACCATACAAAAACATAACAATCGAAAAAACCAATGCAATAAACTACAAATACACAGAACAACCAGACTTAATAATCTGTGAAATGCTAGACACTGCACTAATAGACGAAGAACAAGCACTAACACTAAACAACATACCACAAAACATAAAAAACAACACACAAATAATACCCTGCGGAATCATAAACAAAATACAACCAATAAACATGGAAAACACACACATAATCTACGAAGACACAGACTACCAACCAAAACACAAAATAATTGGAGAAACAATCACTTATAACAAAATCAACTTCAAAAAACAAATAAACACGAATTTCAAAAAAGAAATAAAACTCAAAATAACAGAAAACAACACACTAAACGGAATAAAAATAATAACAGAAACAATACTAAAACCAAACAAAATACTAAAACCAACACCAATGCTAAACCCACCACTACTAATACCGCTAAAAAACCCAAAAAAAGTAGAAAAAAACACAACAGAAACAATAAACTTAACATACCAAATGGGATATGGAATAGAAACAATAACAACAAAAATACTATAAAAAAATGAGGCAAAAAGCAATCACCAACATAGAAACACAAATAAAAAATTTCCTAAAAAACCATCAAAAAATAACAATAATGGGAATAGGAAACGAATTAAGAACAGACGACGCACTAGGGCCTAAAATAATAGAACAATTAAAACAAAAAATACAAAAACCAAACATAAACTTAATAAACGCAGGAACAGTACCAGAAAACTTCACAGGAAAAATAAAAAAAGACAATCCCACACACATAATAATAATAGACGCAGTACTAATGAACAAACAACCAGGACACATCCAAATAATAAAAAAAGAAGAAATAAAAAACACCAACACATCAACACACAGCCTATCACTAAACTACCTAATAAAATACTTAGAACAAGAAAAAACATATAAAATATTATTTATAGGCATACAACCAAAAAACCTAGAATTAGGAATACAACTAAGCCCAGAAATAGAAAAAGCAACACAAAAAATTGAAAAAATATTAATAAAAAATTTATAAAAAAAAAAGATTAAGGAAGAATAAAATGAAAATACTCTTTATCGGATCAAGACTATTTGACGATGTAAGCAACTACTGCAAAAAAAACAACATCACATCCATACTAACAGAATCAAACGAAAATGCACCTAATCTAGAACAAGCAACAAAATACTACATAGTTCCAAGAGGAATGGAAGAACCAAAAAAAATAGCAATAAAAGAAAAAGTAGATGGAGTAATACCACTAATCGGAATAGATCCACCACTACTAAGTGTAGCACAACTAAAAAAAGAACTAAAAAAAGAAAACATACCAGTACTCATATCAAAACCAGAAACAGTAGACATATGCTCAGATAAAACAAAAACAAAAAAATTCTTCCAAGAAAACAATATACCAACACCAAAATCACAAATAATCACAAAAACAAGCAACTTAAACAATATACAATATCCAGTAGTACTAAAACAAGGATACGGACAAGGCGGAAAAGACATTAAAATATGTAAAAACAAAAAAGACATAGAAGATTACTTCAAAGACTTCAACGAAGCACTATGCGAAGAATTCATAGAAGGCTCAGAAATAAGCATAGAAGTATCCTGTTGGAATAAAACATACTATCCAATAGCACCCATCTACAAAGGAGAAACAAACCTAGAAGGAACACACCCAATATCCAGAATAAGATATGGGCCAGTTAAAATAAAAGGACTAGACAACAACAGAATAATAAAAACAGCACAAGAAATAGCAGAAAAATTAGATGCAGAAGGAACAATAGACATAGACCTAATATACTCACAAAAAAGAGATAAAATATATGCAATAGAAGTAAACACCAGAGTAAGTGGAACAAGATACTTAAGCTCAGCAACAACAGGAATAAACCCACTAGTAAACCTAATAAAAATAATAACAGGAGAATTCTCAAAAGAAAATCTTGAAAAAATACATAAAGAATATAACAGTCTAGAAATCCCAATACAAAACTACAACGGTCCAGAACCACCAAAACCATTAAAAGACTTTACAAACAAACCATATATAATACATGGGCCTGAAAATTATCAAAGAATAACAATACAAGGAAAAACAATGGAAGATTGTTTCCAAATAGCAAAAGAAATAACTGGAAAAGACTATAAAACAGAATAAAAAATTATTTAATTTATATAAGTAATATTTTAATAGTAGTTAATAAGATATATATTAAAATAATGATATAAAAAAGGTTTAAAAGAGATTATTTATATTATATTGACACTTTTAAAATTCAGAAAAATTAGAAGTATTTATGATTTATTTTCTGTTGTTTTGGAAGAATATGATGTTTATGCATCGGTTAATGTTATTGAAAAAATTAGAATATTGGTGGTTAAAATGTTAACAACAATTCAAGTAAATAATGACATTAAAAAAAAATTAATTTTGCAAAGTAAAAAAACAGGCATAAAAGAAGTAGATTTGGTTAATAAATATCTTTTAAAAGGTTTAACTGATGATGGTGTTGAAAGTTATGAGATGAGTCTTGAAGAAATAGATGAATTATTGGCTCATGATAATCCTAGTGGGGAAACAGGTTTGGAAGATTTTATAGGTTCAATAGATTTAGGTTACGAAACAGATTCGGTAGAACTAAAAAAAGAAAGCTATAAGAGATAATTAATGATTGTGCCTGATACTTCTTATTTGGTAGGATTAGTTATAAAAAGAGATAAGTATGCTTTAAGGTCTAAACAATTATATGAAAAGTTAAAATATGAAAAATTGCTTATAAATAATACGATATTAGCAGAATTTCTTAATTCATTTAAAGAATCAAATTATGTTATTGAACCAATTAAAGTCATTAATGTATTATTAAGAACCGCTGAAATAGATTATTTGAATGAAGAAGATTATCTTGAATCTTTAGAAATATTTAAATATTATAATCACGCTATAAACTTCTCAGATTGCACTATATTGAAAACTATGGAGAAAAACAAAGTAAATAAATTGTATCCTTTGACAAAGCATTTGATAAAGTTAATGGCATAAAAAGAATCTATTAAGTTATATTTTTTTATTTATAAAAAATATTATTAACAACCAATATATAAATATTATATTTAAGAAAATAATTTTTAAAATGTGAATAAAAGTTTTTAATTGTATTATTTTTCTTAAATTTTACTTGAACTTTCATATTTCCTTAAAAATAAGTTCAATTAGGATAATTATGTTAAGTTATAAAGTAATTTAGTTTGTTTAGAAAAAATATTTTTTTCAACAAAAAATATAAAACAATATTATTATTTTTTTAGTGGTCTTTATGAATATAATAGGAACAGAAAGTATAGTAATCTTATTTATACTAACATTTATAGTTACAGTTGTAGCTACATACTTTATACGTAATGTTTTGATTGATGCATCAATATCTGATTCCCCAATAGTAAGTGAGCACCGACACAAAATCGGAACACCTACAATGGGTGGAATAGCATTCTTATTTGCAATATTATTCATAATATCACTATATTACAAAAATAACATCCTCCTAATTACAAGTTTAATAATGATAAGTGGAGGAATAATGGGATTACTCGATGATCTTCTAGGATTAAAAGTAAAAGAACATCAACAAGTAGTAAAAAACAGAACAAATAATATAATAAATTTAGGGATACTTGATTTAGGTCCTGGAGAAGAAGCAAGAGTCACAACAGATAAAGCAAAAAAAGAAGTTAAACCATTGCTTGAAGCAGGAAAACTAGAAGAACTAGCAGTAATACCAATAAAATATGAACCAAGTGAAAGGGTAAAAATAATTGCACAAATATTACCTGGACTATTTCTAGCATTAATGGGAGTAGTATTAACATTAGGTGGATTTGATATTGGATATTATCTTGCATTTCCAATACTAATAATAGCAGTGCTTGGTTGTATAAATACAATTAACTTAATTGATGGAATGGATGGTTTAGCTGCAGGAATAATAGCTATTGCATCATTTTCATGTATGATATTCTGTTATATTAATGGAAATATGATGAATATTGCACCATTTACATTAATACTTGCATTATGTTTAGGGTTCCTTGTATTTAACAAACATCCTGCAAAGATTTTCATGGGAGATACTGGTTCATTTATGCTTGGAACTGGTTTTGCAGTAGCAGTATTAATAACAAATATACCATACTTTGGATTATTATCATTAGCAGTGCCAATAGGTTCAACAATTATAAGTCTCTTGCACCGTGCACATGTAATAACATTGCCAGTAGAACCATTACACCATACATTACATTATCATGGGATGAGTGAAGTTAAAATAGTTTTATCCTACTGGTTAATAACTGCATTAGTATGTATATTAGGTTTATTAGTTGATTACTTCTTCTTTATATAAAATTAATTATTATTTCACTTTCTTTTTTTTAGGGAGAACATATATGACAAGTATTAAAAAATTAGCAGAAAATATTAATGGAACAATACATGGAAGCACAGAATATAAAACTCAAAATATAACTGGAGTATTCACAACACTAAACGATGCAAAAGAAGGAGACATAGTAATAAGACACTGGATAAACGGGAAAGGAGTGGAAATAGCAAACAATAAAAAAGTAGCATGTATAATAACATTACATCCTAAAGAAGATGCGATTGAAGTTGTTGAAAAACTTAACTATCCAATAATAGTTGTAGAAAAAATAGAAGAAGCAAATGCATATGGAATAAAGCAAACCATAGAAAAATTCACTCCAAACTCTAAAAGAATTGTAATAACAGGAACCAATGGAAAATCAACAACCAGTCATATGATATATCATATATTAAAAAATACTGGGGCTAAAACATTCACAAACACAGATGCAAGAAGCGAATTCAACACATTAATAGATCCAATGGTATCTAAACTAATAAAACAAACAAAAGATCAATTAAAAACATTAGACTATTTAGTAATTGAAGTATCAGAAGTTCAGGGATGGGACGATTACTTCATGAAAAACCATGCAAAACTAATGAGCCAAGCAATAAATCCAGATGTAGCAGTAGTTACAAATGTAGCAATGGATCACATAGGATTAGTAAACACAATAGAAGAAGTAAATGAAGAAATACAAGGATATGTTAAATCACTAAATAAAGGCACAGTAATAATAAATGCAGATGATAAAAACGTTAGAAAAATGGATAAAATAAATGATAAAGCACAACCATTCTATATAAGTATGAATAACACTACATTAAAAGATATTAATGATAATTCTAAATTATATTATGATGAAAATCAAAAAGCAATAATATATCAAAACAAAAAGTTTTTAGAACTTGAAGATTTACCATTCCAATCACATCACTTTATACAAAACACATTATCTGCAATAGCAACAACAATATCATTAAACATTCCATTAGAAGATATAAAAAATGGAGTGAAAACATATAAAGCATTAAAAAGAAGATTTGTAACATTAAAAGAAAAACCATTAATAATTGATGACTTTGCACATAATCCTGATGGAATCAAAGCAACAATAAAATCAGCATATAAAATAACAAAAGAAAAAAATCTAAATAATTTATATGTTATTGATGCAATTAGAGGTTCAAGAGGAATAGTTTTAAATAAACTAATTGCTGAATCATTAGTTGATATTTTAAATGAATTAGATGATGGTGAAATACCTATAAATTTAATTTTATCTTGTAGTGAAGATAAGGTTGACAGATTAAATAATGTAAAAATTGAAGAAAAAGAAGTATTTACAAAAGTATTAAATGATAATAATATTGATTTTGTTTTATTTGATAAATTAACTGATTGTTTAGTTGATACTTTGGATAAATCAGGGGATAATGATTTGATTTTATTGATTGGTGCTCAAGGAATGGACCCTGCAGAAGAAATACTTAAATCTTTAAATTTTATATAAATTTCATATATTTTTTTAGAATGATAATATTATATTATAGTT
>CAZJLS010000040.1:0-5576 GCA_964547125.1 uncultured Methanobacteriaceae archaeon
GTCCATACTTATAGTAGTAGCCATAAAATATCACCTCATATAAGATTTTATTTATTCACTAAATTTTTTAAATATTTCCATATGAATTTAAAAAATATTAAATTTTCAATATATACATTTTAAAAATACCTAATAAAATATATAATCCATAATAAAAAGTTTACATAACAATAAATCGTATGAATGATTTTAAAGATTAATAAGCATAGAATTTTAATTTTAACAATAATTTCAATATTTTTACTAATTTGCATATCAACAGTAAAATGCAAGTGAATGGTACATCTCAACATACAAACAAAGGAATACCGATAGTGGATAATTGTACTGTTTATTAAATATAATGTAATATTATAAGAATGCGAATGTTCGTGGATGTATTGAAATTACATTATCTTCTTTTTTAATATTTTTTGCCTCATTTGACACTATAATTCCATATTCAGAGCCATAATTTTTTATAGCCTCAAATATTTGTCTTTTATCTTTCTTTCCATGGTCAACTTCAATAGGTATAGGATTTTCAAATGCCTTTCTTATTAAAAAATCAACATTACCTTCATTATTTGCATCATAATATAAATCAAAATAGATATTTTCTTGACAGTAAAGATTAAACAAGGATGATGCAACAAGATTTTCTAGTAAAATTCCATCATACTGTTCTGTCTTTTTTATTGAATTCCCCATTTCAGATACTAATGCATGTTTTATACTGCTTGTTGCAAAGTAATATTTCCAGGCCTTTTTAATTCTCTTAGAAGATGTTCCAAAAGGATCACAATGAAAAATAATATGAGTTTTTTCTAAAATATCCAGAATAT
Source organism: uncultured Methanobacteriaceae archaeon (assembly GCA_964547125.1). GTDB lineage: Archaea > Methanobacteriota > Methanobacteria > Methanobacteriales > Methanobacteriaceae > Methanobrevibacter_A. Next base: position 825 of record CAZJLS010000040.1, read on the forward strand.
TACGTATATTTGATGAAGAGGTGTTTAAATTTTTAGATAATTTATTTTGTGATGTTTCTCCAGCATTCTGTAATGCTAAAAATCTTAATATACGATTTGCTATGGCCTGATTCTCTGCAGAGAAATTTTTAATACTTAACATATCAGTATTTATAACTTTTTTAACCATATCTACTAAATTTTTACTTATATCTTCATGTTCTTTATTTTCAAATAGTATTGGAAAGCCACCATATTTAAGATATTCATCCCAATCAGTAGATTTATAGTTATCTAATTTTATTAAGGAGTTATTTATTTCATTTTCACATTTAACTGCATTATCAATTTTTCCCTCAAAAATTAATTCTTGTATTGCATTAGAAATATTAGTTGTTGTATAATTATATTTTAACTTTATATGCTCTCCATAGTTTAAAGGAGTTATATAATTCTTTTGTAACCTTCTTGCAGCATCTGCATTATATTCTAAATTTAATGCTGAAGATCCTGTGAAAATCATGAATATATTATTAGTACTGTCATAGATAATTTTACCAGAAATTGCCCAATTTTTATCATACTGTGATTCATCAATTAAGAGGAATATTTTCTTGTCTAATGTTCTTAGTTTAGCATCATGATAGTTTTTTAAGTATATATCTACAATTTCTCTTATATTACAGTCTACTAGATTGTTAAAGCGTTCACAGGAAATGTATAAAATTTGAGTATATGGAATATTTTTTTCATTTAATAAGTAATCATAGATTTGGTAAAGAATAGTTGTTTTACCAACTCCTCTAAGACCTGGCATTGTGATAAATCTTTTTGAAGTATTATTTTCTATAAAGTTATCAATATCCTGTTGAATTATATCATATTCTGCTCGTGTATTTAATTTTTTACCATTTATTTTTAGGTATTTATTTAATGATGTGGCTAAGGTAGTTAATTCTTCATCTATGAAGTCGGATATGATTTGTTTTTTATTTTCCATTATATTTTTCATCCTTTTATGTATTGATTTTATTATTGTTTTTTATAATATAAAAACTTACTCAAAAATTTGAGCAATTTATATATAAAGGACTGCTCAAAAATTTGAGTAAAGATGAAAAAATCATCTAATACTGATTCAAAAAAAACATAAAAAAGCAAAAAACCAACATTCCCCACACACAATATAAAAATCTTAGCACAATAATAAAACAATAAACAATAGTTATATATTAATCCATAATAAAAAGTTTACATAACGATAAATCCTAGGGAGGAGTTTAAAGATTAATAAAAGACTATTTTTAATTTTAACTATAATTTCAATATTTTTACTTATTTGCATATCAACAGTAAATGCAAATGAATGGTACATCTCAGAAAATACAAATACTACAGGTGATGGAAGTGCAGATTATCCATTTAAAACTTTAAATGAAGGATTAGAACTTAGTTCAAATGGAGACACCATCTATTTAAAAAATGGAACATATAATTTAAACGATTACATTATAAACAAAACAATAACAATTATTGGAGAAAATACTGAAAAAACAGTTATTAGTGGAAATAACATATCAAGAATATTCAACTTAGATGGTGGAAGTTTAAATTTAATAAACTTAACATTAGCTAATGCAAATTTAATACCAGTACAAGAATCTGGTGGAGTAGTATACATATCTACTGGAAGTTTAACAATAGAAAACTCCATACTCCGAGATAATTCTGCAAGATATGGTGCAGGAATCTACAATTACGATGGAACAATACACATAAACAATACAATATTTACCAACCATTACTCCTTAACATATTCAGGTTGTGATGGCGGATCATGTATCTATAACCTTTATGGAAATGCCTATATCTACAATACAGTTTTTGAAAATAATACTGTAATAGATCAGCAAGCTGCAGGAATATATACAAACAAAGGAATACTTGTAGTTGATAATTGTACTTTTATAAATAATACTGCAACTGTTACAGGTTGTGGTGGAGCAATTTACTGTAATGATTTTTCCAAATCCAATATTACAAATTCCTATTTTAAGGATAATTCCGGATGGCTTGGAGGAGCAATATATACTGCAAACGGTTTAAATGGAGTAACAGGATATACAAACATAATAAACAATCAATTCTATAATAACACTGCAAGAAAAGATGGTGGGGCAATATATAATTACTGGGAAATAAGCACACTAAACTTAGAAAATAACATATTTAGTGGAAACAAAGCAAGAAGTGGTGGAACAATATACAATCAACAAGCAAACTTAACATTAAACAATAACACCATACAGGAATCTGCTGCAAGTGTTGAAGGAGACCACATATACAATAACGGACTATTAAATGAAGTAGACATAATTATCGAAGATAACACAACAATACATGTAAAACTAAACCAAACAAGAGAAATCAGTATAAGTATTACAAATAATAATGCAGAAATAACAAATGGAGATTTAAACATATATGCAAATGACGAGTTAATAGAAACACAAAGAGTAAAAGAAGGAATAGTGAAATTTAATTACACAGTAAACTCAACAGAACCAATAATATTATCTGCAAACTATAGTAAAAGTTTAAAATCAAATGTGAAAACAGCATTACTAATAAGTGAAAAAATAGAAACAATAATCTCAAGTAAGAATCTTGAAAAACAATACCTAAGTTCTGAAAATTACACTCTAATACTAAAAGATATAAATAAAAATCCAATAGCAAATCAAACATTATACTTAAATCTAACAAGAAAATCAAACAATCAATCTAAAATATACCAAGTAACAAGTGATAAAAACGGATATGCAAGCCTTGAAATAAATCTAGCACCTGGAGAATATACCATAAAAACAGAATACTATGGAAGTGAAAAATACCAGCCAACACAAAAAGAAAATACTATAACTATTACTGATAAAATTACAGCAAAAATCACTGCCAATAATTACACTAACTTTGAAGGTGAAAATGGAAACTTCACAGGTTCACTAAACCTTGCCAATCAAAAAGTAGAAATTAAAATAACCCGTCTTTCAAACAATTTATCTAAAATTTATACTGTAAGTACAAATTTTTTAGGAGATTATAGTTTGCCTATTAATCTTGCAAAAGGAGATTATAATGTTTTATGTTCCTTTGATGGAGCAGGTTTATACTCTCCTGTAAGTGCAGAAGCAAGTATAAAAATATTATAATTTTTTTTATAATAATGAAAACATTTTTGGAGAGATATGTATAATATTATCATCTCTGCAAATGTTATCTTCTGTATTTGAAATAATAACACCATAATCTGAATTATATTTGTAAATTGCACTTTTTATCTGATTATTACTTTTTTTACCAATACTTACTTCAATTGGAATAGGCTTATCAAATCCTCTTTGAACTAAAAAATCAACATTTTTCTTTTTTCTAGAATCATAATATATATTAAATAAAGTCATACTTCTATTTTTTAAATTATAAAAGCTAGATGCAACAAGATTTTCTAATAATCCTCCTTTATATGCTTTTTTTTCTGATGATGCAATTCCTAAATTTAGGGATAATGCATGTTTTAAACTAGGTGTTGCAAAGAAGTATTTAAATGGTTTTGTTCTTCTTTTTGGTGAAGAACTATATGGTTCAACATGGAATAATAGATGAGTCTTCTCAAGTATATCTAGAATATTTTTAACAGAATTTGTATGGCATTCCAAATGTTCTGCAATAGCCCCATGTGAAATTTCTCCAGGTTTTTGTAAAGCCAAAAAGTATAATAATCTAAATGTATTATTTTGAGTATCCTGTGAAATATTACCTAAATTAGCCATATCAACGGTTATTACTCGATTAATTGTATCTATTAATTTTTTAGAGCTTATATTATTATTTTGATAAAATGATGATGGAAAACCTCCAAATTGTAAGTATCTATCCCATTCTTTTAAATCATAATTTCCAATTGTTGGAATTGATTTTATTATTCTTTGTTCTAATTTAATTGCATCTTTTACTTCACCTTTAAAGATTAAATCTTGTATGATTTGTGATGCCTTATTTATAGTGAAGTTGTATTTTAATTTTAGATGTTGTGAATAATTTAGGGGGTTGATTGGTATTTTTAATAATCTTCTTGCAGAATCTGCATTGTATTCTAATTCTAATGCAGAAGATCCTGTGAATATCATGAAAATTTTCTTACTTGAATCAAAGATTATTTTTCCAGTTAATGACCAATCTTTATCGTATTGTGCTTCATCAATTAATATAAATACATTTTCGTTTAGAGATTCGAATGTTGCATTGTGGAATATGTTTAAATAGGAATCTATACTCTCAAAAATTGTTGTGTTAAACATTGCTTTTAGGCTTTCTGCAGATATGTATAGGATGTTTTTTGGGTTGATATTTTTTTCTTTTAATAAATAGTCGTAGACTTGGAATAGAATAGTTGATTTTCCTACATCTCTTAAGCCAGGTAGTATAAGATATCGATTAATATTGTTTCCTTTTAAAAATTCTTCTATAAATTGTGTTATGTCTTTAAAATCTGATCTATGGTTGAATTTTTTTCCTTTGTATGATATATTGTCATTTAAATGAATTGGTTGTGTTGATACTTGATTTTTTATATATGTGTTTAGTGCGTCGTCCATTTTTTTATCACCCATATTAATAGAATTTTTTTTGAAACTTTTTTTATAATTATACATTTTATTGTGGTACTATTTATAAGTAACTACCACAACCAAATAGCTAACCCTTTATAAA